>JALZLU010000026.1 GCA_030858685.1 Chloroflexota bacterium
TGAGGGCACCCGTGCAGCCGTCGAAGCTGTTCTTCGTGGCCGCTGCCCCCGGGAACTTGCCCGAGGCATACACGGGCGAAGGCGTCCCGAAGTTGGGCTTGGGCAGGCTGATCTCACCGCGGATGAAGCGCACCGCGTCCCAGACGTTGAGGCGCCCGGCGCCCTGCTCCTCGGCTTCGTAGCCGGGCAGCTTGTGGAGGGCGGCGCTCCGCTCGAGGATGTCGATGATCTTGCCTGAGCTCGGATCGGTGCCGCCGTTCTGCTGACGCCAGGCCTGCACGATGACCGCCACCGCGCCCGATACGTGCGGCGTGGCCATGGACGTGCCGTTGAGCGGCTCATAGCAGGCCGTGGCGGTGCCCGTCACCTCGCGGCAGCCGGCGGCGTTGGCGCTGATGGAGTTGGTGTTGACGCCCGGCGCGACGAGGGTGGGGCGGTACACGCCCAGAGCCAGGCGCTGGCCTAGCTTGCGGTCGTGGTTGTCTGGGGCCACATCAGCGGGCAGTCCCGTGTCGGGATCACCCTCGTCGCCCACGATGCCGTTGCGATTCGTGTCGGCCGGTTCGCTGGGGCGGCCGCGCGATGAGAACTGGACCACCGAGTCGGGCTTCGTGGTGGCTCCCACACAGACGACCCACGGATCGATGCACGAGTCAGAGAGGGTGTTGTGCTCCGGTCCGGAGTTGCCGGCCGCATAGACGCTCACGATGCCCGCGTCGTAGGCGGTCTTGTGCGCGACGGCCTGCGGGTCGTCGGGGGAATAGTTGGCCCCGTCGCCTCCGCCGAAGCTGTTGCTGGTGGCCATCACGCCGCTGTCGTGGTTGAGCTTCTTGAAGATCATGTCGTCGTAGGCGGCCAGGATCTGGAAGTTCGCCAGGAAGGGCCCCAGGTTGGCGGAGTAGACGTGCAGACGCGCTTCGGGCGCTATGCCGATGGTGCTGTGCGTGGCATCGATGCCGCCGCTGGCGTCGCCACTCCCGGCCACGGTGCCGGAGACGTGGCTGCCATGGCCCTCGTCGTCGAAGGCGGCCCCCCGAGCGCCCGTCAGTGGGGCGTTGGCGGGGAAGGGGGGAGCTAGCGGCTGGCCGTCGACCGCGCCGGGCGTCCCAGCGCAGGCGACCAGCGCTCGTTCGCCGGTGGCCGCCCCCGTCGTGTCACAGAACTCCACCAGGTTGTCAGCATCGTCATGCCCGCCGTCGATGCCAGTGTCGATGACCGCGATGTCAACGCCTCGACCGCTGTACCCATTGGGCCGGTCGGTGGCGTTCTTGAAGCGCGTGGGAGCGCTGGCGCCCCACGTGTAGCGCGCGCCGACGATCCAGGTGCTGTCTTCCATCTGGACCGTGTAGCGCTTGTTGTGATAGACGCTGCGCACGGCGGAGGACCGCTGAAGCAGTCGCAGCTCCGCCATGGTCAGATCCTTGACGAGCAGCATGGGCATGACCCGCAGTCGTGTCCCGTCGATGCCCAGTCTCTGGATCGCGTCGAGGCCGGCTTGGTCGTGCGCCGTGACCACCGCTTCGACCCCGCCCTCGGGTCTACCGGCCAGCTTCTCGTTGAGTTCCGTGCTGACCACTGCCGGCTTGCCGGCCGCGGCCACGGGCTGGGGGCTGGCCGCCGTGAACGCACTGGCTACGAGGCCGGCGGCGAACACTGCCGCGAGCAGGATGGTCGGGGAGCGGCGCTTCTGTGGCACCCCTCCAAGGGACGGGAGCGGTCGCATCTGAGCCTACCTCGCCTACTGACCGCGGATGTCACCCCCACCCGTGGTTCTAAGGAGGCAGAGTAGACAACGCGAGGCGGCAATGCAACCCCTATCCGTGGTGTCACCACGTTCCGAGGATTACGGGCGCATCACAAGCGGCGCGCGGCTACCCGACTCAGGCGCCCTGCAGCCCGGTTTGCTCGTCCACGATGAGTCGCCCCAGATGCGGCTCTTCCGTGCTCTCGACCTGGGGAGCTCCTGCCTTGGCTGCCGTGGCGATGCGGTTTCGACCGCCGTGCTTGGCCGCATAGCAGGCGCGGTCGGCCGCGACCATGAGGGAGCGTCGATCCTGCCCGTCAGCAGGGAACGTGGCCACGCCGATGGAGCACGTCACACCGGAGCGACGTCGAGATCCAGGAGTTCGCACATCCGCCACGGCACGCCTGACCTTCTCGGCCACGGCCGCGGCGCCAGCGATGTCCGAGTTGGGCAGGACCATCGCGAATTCGTCGCCCCCGTATCGGAAGACCTCGTCGGAGTCCCGACAGGAACCCCGCAGCACAGCACCGATGCCTGCCAACAGCTGATTCCCAGCCTCATGTCCGCGTCGGTCGTTGAACGACTTGAAGTCATCCAGGTCGATCAGCAGCAGACTGAACGGCGTTTTGCGCTCGGTAGCCATGGTCAGATATTCGACGAAGGTGCCGTGGTTCTTGAGGCCGGTCAGTGCGTCGGTCTGGGCCCGGATCTCGACAGCTCGATGAGCCTGCGCGTTCTGAAGTGCGATGGACACGTGACCCGAGAACAGCTGGACCAGCTCGAATTCCTCTTCCGTGAACGCGGCGTCAGGACCGAGGCGCTCCAAGGTCACGAGACCGCTCACCCGGTCACGGGCTCGAAGCGGCGCCACGATGAGTGCTCCGGCTTGGGGGCCCAGAGCTTCGAAATGCGCCACCCGGGGGTCGGTCAGCTGATCGGGAACGAGCTGCGCCTCGCCGTGTTGGAGGATCCAGCCACTGACCCCTTCGTCATCCGAGAGGGTGCGGTCGAAGTAGTGTGCGGAGTCGGCGCCGCGGGCAAGGATCGGCTCAAGCAGCCCGTTCTCTGCGTCGTGGGCGCTGATGAACAGGTTGTCGGCCGGCACCAGTGCTCCCAAGCGGTCTGCCATGCTCTCCATCACGGCCTGCGGGTCGAGCGTCGACAGGATCGACTCCGTGGCGCGCATCAGCTCCTTTTGAGAGGCGACCTGTCGTGCCAGCCGCTCGGACTGGGCTTGGAGCTGCTCCGTGACATCCGCATTGGCCATCGCCTGTGCAGCCAGGGACGCGTAGATCTCCAGCAGACGGACCGAGTCTCCCCCAGGGAACTGGTCGATGCCGAGCCTGGAGAGCACGATGACGCCGATGACTCGATCCTCGTAAAGCATCGGTGCCAGGAGCATCGACTCGTCGAGGTCGTCTTCAGTGCCGGGGATGGTCTGGGAACGGGGATCGGTGGCAGCATTGGGCAGGTACTGGGCTTGGCCGTGCAGTGCCACCCAGCCGGTGATGCCTTCGCCGACGCGAAGCCGCAGCTGGTCGTCGTTCTCGTCGGTGTACTCGCCGATCTCGCCACGCCAGGCGACCGGCACGACTTCCTGATCGCGTACCCGGTAGACGCGCACGTTGTGATAGTCGATCAGTTGCCGCAGCTCGCTGGCGATGGCCTGCCCGATGTCGGCCACCGTGGTCAACCGCGTCAGCCGGGTGCCCAGTTGCTGGATGGACTGGAGCTGTGCTGCCCAGCCTGCCATCTGCTCGTAATTGCGCGCGTTCTTGACGGCCGTACCAGCCTGGGCCCCGAATGCCTCCAGGACCTGAAGGTCGTCCTGATCCCACTCACGGCGTCGGTCGTGATAGAGCGCAAGCGTGCCGATGGCTTCACCGTCAGCTACCAGCGGGGCGATGGCCAGGGTGTCATAGCCTTCGGCAAGGACGGCGTCACGCAGCTCCGCACTGCGGGGATCGACCGCAAAGTCCGGGATCGCCACTGCGCGGAGCTCGCCCAGCACGGTAGCACCCAGGAATGGCTGCTCCATGCCCGTCACTGCCGCGACGTACGCCTCTGACAGATCTCGCGTCACGTGCGCCTGAAGCCGTCCGTCTGGACGCAGCAGGTACACCGCGGAGCGTTGGGCGTCGAAGAGCGTCATGGCGTGATCGACCAGGATGGTGAGGATGGCCGGCAGTTCCAGGCGACAGGACAGTTCCGTGGTGACCTTGGCCAGCGCCTGCGACTGAGCCCGCTGCTCCCGCAGACGGCCGCGGAGATGACCCCAGCCAAGGGCCATGGCCAGCTGGCTGCCGACGGCTCGCAGGAGATCGAGGTCGTGTCGATCGAGTGGCCGCTCGGGTGGGCTCTCCACCGCCAGCACGCCCCAGGCGCGCCCGGACGTGCTCACGGGGACATAGATCTCGACCGCGCCGCTGCCTTCGGCTGGCTGGCGCCAGCGTCCGGACACGCCGCTCACGGCCGGCGAGCGCGGCGCTGCGATGGGCCGACCATCTCTCAGGCAGACCTCCACGAGCCGCGCATCGAGTTCGAAGCCGCTCGACTTGCGCCGCGCGGAGGCATCCACGATCCGCAACTTTATGCCTGACGCCAAGCGCTCGCCGATGGCCACGGCCTCGAAACCGCCGGCGCTGCGGAGCGTGGCGGCGACCGCACGGAGCGCCGCGTCTCCGTCGCCAGTGGAGGCGCACAGGCGCGACAGCTCGGCCAGCAGGGCCAGGCGTCCACCAGCGACTGGATCGGCCGGCGACGCGGCGTGGCGTCGGGAGGCCTCCGTTGGGATCGCCCGGCTTATGGCGAGAGGTCCGGCCAAGACACCGGGGCGTCCAGCGATCTTCGCCGCACCCGTCAGTCCCACACCGGCCGGCTCCTCCGGAAGCCCCCCGCCGGGTGCGGCCGAGTGCAAGAACCCCTGGAGATCCGCTGCACGATAGCGCCGGTCACCGCGCTCGTTGATGCGCCGGCAGCGCAGGCGGCCTTGGTCAGTCCAGGCGCGTACCGTGTTGGGATGAACGCCCAGCATGCGGGCGGCACCCATGACAGAGAGATCGGCGGCCTCGGGCGGGGATCTGATGGGAGCGTCCTCTGGAGGATTCGGTAAGAACTGTGACCTCCGAAAGGTAGGTGGACCTCACTCGTTTCGCCATGGGCCGGAAGTAAGCACCAACGGTTCCGATTGACGGCCTATTCAACCCTCTCGCGTCAGTCGCAGCACCAGCGCCGTCACGGCGGCGACCACCACACCCAGCAGGATCACGCCCATAGCCACGCCCACGGGAGAGCCCACGAGGCCCGGCCCTTGCCCATCGCTGCGTGGATCGACGGGCGGCACGATAGAGGGCTGAGGCTCCGCGGCGAGTACCTCAGTCCCCAGCGTCGCCACCAGCAGCGTCACCAGGACGGCGGTGGCCGCCACCATGACCACGGTGCGCAGGACCCCGCGAAGGTCCACAAAGAGCCGGTCGTTCGCCAGCCGGCCCGGTCCGTCCGCCAGCCAGCCCGGTCCGTCCGCCAGCCAGCCTTCTCCGGTCACCAGCCCGCCAGCACTGCGACCAGGGCGAGCGCCAGCGCACCCAGGCCCGCGATGAGGGCGACCGTGGCGAGGATGACCAGGCGCCGTGAGTCACCTGCCAGGAGGCGCATGGCGGCCGAAGAGTCCAGGGTGGACAGGATCAGCGGCCGGCCCAGTCCGGCCGTCAGCATCGGGCCGTCCGGTCCGTTCCGCGGCATGCCCACGACCGTGGCGTGCTCCACCGCCGAAACCTGGTCCAGGCGCAGCCTGATCGATGTCGCCGCGTCCACGCCAGTGGCGAGCCGCGCCCGAAGATCGTCCGGCAGCTCAGAGACCGAGCCGAGGGATTCGCGTGGCATCACCACCAGCCCCTCGCCCAGGGCATCCGCGTCCACGGCCACGAACTCACGGCGGTCCTCGATGCCGAAGGGGACCGCCAGGCGCTCTTCATCCAGGACCTGCCAGCCTCGGCCGGCGCGGCGCTCGATGCGCTGACGGCGAAAGACCAGCGGGCGCTCGTTCTCGTCGGGGAACTCCTCTTCGGAGGAGACGCGACCACTCGTGCGCAGATAGCGCCGTTCGCCGGC
>JALZLU010000252.1 GCA_030858685.1 Chloroflexota bacterium
GACGGGAACAGGCGTGACTCGCGGGTCTGCTCGTTGGTGCGGATCGGGACGTGGGCGGTGGCCACCAGCAGCTTGCCCGCCTGGATGATCGTCTCGAGCGTGTAGGTGAACTTCGACACGACGTTCATCCCGAGCGCCGCCTCGCGGTTGTAGGCCCGGAATCCCGAGGTCGTGTCGGGCACGGTCGTCTCCGACGCCCGGCGCACGACGGCGCTGCCGAGGCGCTGCAACTGCTTCTTGAGCGGCGAGAAGTGCTCGATGGTCATGACCTCACGATCCCCCACGACCATATCCGCGTGCCCGTCCATGATGGGAGCCACCAGCTTGGGGATGTCGCGCCCGTCATACTGGTTGTCCGCATCGGTGTTCACGATGACGTCGGCACCCAGCTTCAGGCACGCGTCCAGGCCCGCCTGGAAGCCGGCGGCCAGCCCCTTGTTGTTGGTCAGGCGCACGATGTGGTCCATGCCCCCCGCCCTCGCGACCTCGATGGTGCGGTCGGTGGAGCCGTCGTCGACGACCAGCCACTCCACGCGGTCGAAGCCGGCGACGGTGCGGGGAAGGTCCGCCAACGTGGCGGGGAGCTGAGCCTCCTCGTTGAAGCAGGGAATCTGGATGATGAGCTTCAAGACCCGTCAGTATTCCAATCTCATGGATGGCGCGACGCTCAGCCGCCCGCGCGGCTCCGCCGCGGCCAACGGCGGGGCCGCAGCGGCGCAGCAGGACGGCCCGGAAGGGTACGGGTCCGACGGGCCATCCTCGAAGCGTCTGCGCACGCTCGAGCGCGGCGGCCTGCTCGTGGTGTCGCTGGTCGCCCTGATCGGCTTCCTCGTCTACCCGACCTACCCCACCTACGACTCGATCTACTCGATCGTGTGGGGGCGCGAGCTGCTCGACCTCCAACCGCTGTCCTTCGAGGCCTACCGCGCGCCGACCGAGCATCCGCTGGCCATCGTCGTCGGGGCACTCCTGTCGCCGCTGGGGGACCTGGGCGCCCGCCTGTGGGTCGGGCTGTGCATCGGGTCGTTCGTCGCGCTGGCGGCCGGCCTGTACACGATGGGCAAGCTGGCCTTCACGCCGCTGGTCGGCGCCGCGGCCGCCGCCCTGCTGCTCACGCGCTTCGACTTCGCGTTCCTGGCCGCCCGAGGCTACATCGACCCCGCCTTCCTGGCCATGGTCGTCTGGGCCGGCGTCCTGGAGATGCGCCGTCCGCGACGTGGGACGCTGGTCCTCGTCATCCTGGCGTTGGCCGGGCTGCTGCGCCCCGAGGCATGGCTGCTGGGCGGCCTGTACTGGCTGTGGTTGGCCTGGCCGCGCGCGGGCGCGCCCACTCTTCGCCGCCGCGCGGCCTGGGCGCTGCTGGTCGGCGCCGCGCCCGTGATCTGGGCGACCACCGACCTCCTGGTCACCGGAGACCCCCTCTTCTCGTTCACGGGGACGACCGAGCTGGCCGCGGAACTGGGTCGCGCCAAGGGCATCGAGGCGGTGCCCGGCGCGCTGTGGGCCTTCCTGATCGACCTCGACAAGTTCCCGGTGGTGATCGCCGGGATCCTGGGGCTGGGCCTGGCCGCGTGGCTGGCGCCCACGCGGCTGCGCATGCCGCTGGCGCTGTTCTGCGCGGGCGTGGGCACCTTCGCCGCCGTCGGCCTGGGCGGCCTGTCGGTGATCGCCCGTTACCTGCTGGTCCCCTCGCTCATGGTCATGCTCTTCGCGGGGGTGGCCATTGCGGGCTGGACGATGCTCAACCCCGGGACCTGGGCGCGTCGGGTGTGGATCGCCGGGGCGGTGTGCATCGTCCTCGGCGGAGTGGTGTTCACTGCCACCAGAGTGAACCTCGCGCGCCTCGACAACGAACTGGCCTTCCGAGGGCAATGGCGCGCGTCGCTCGAGCAGGTGCTCGGGGGGCCCGAGGTGCGCGCGGGCCTGGCCTGCGGACCCGTGAGCGTGCCCAACCACAAGCTGATCCCAGACGTGCGCTGGATCCTGGACCTGCCGCCCGGACAGGTCGTCGCGCGCAGCGACCCCGACAGCGCCGGGCGCTACGACCGCGGCGTCTCGGTGCTCGTGCATGGTCGCCAGGCCGTCTTCTCCCAGGCGCTGCCCGACGAGAGCAGCGAGGTGCGCCACAATCTCCCGCTGCCGGGCTACGAGCGCGCCGCGACAAGCACGTACTACGGGGCCTATGTCAACTGTTGAGGCTCCGTCGACCCGCCGGGTCGACCTCCGCGGCCATCGGCAGGCCCCCGACGCGCTGCCGCCCTCGGCGGCGGCCCCGTCGGTGAGCCACCACCGCGCCCGCCCCTGGGCGCTGTGGGTCGGCGCGCTGCTGGTCGGCGCCCTGTTCCTGCGGCTGTGGGGCGTCGAGCACGGGCTGCCCTACGCCTACAACGCCGACGAGAACGCGCACTTCGTGCCCAACGCCATCGGCATCTTCGGCCACCAGTGGAACCCCGACTACTTCGTCAACCCGCCCGCCTACACGTACGTGCTGCACCTGGTCTTCGCTGTGATCTTCGGCGGGCGCGAGGGCGTGTCCTCGACCTTCGCCGCCGACCCGACCGCGGTGTGGATCGTGGCGCGCGTCGTGGCCGCCGTGCTCAGCACGCTGGCCGTGTGGGTGCTCTAC
>JALZLU010000253.1 GCA_030858685.1 Chloroflexota bacterium
CCGGCGTATGCCCCCAGGATCGCGGCAAGCAGCGTCAAGGGCAGTCGCGCCCCCACCTGTCCGCGCAGGAGCACGTACAACGCGGTGTGGAAGACGCCCACCACCACGGACAACACCGGCGCCGTGCCGATGTCGGGCAGCGTCACACCGGGACGGCCGAGCCGGCACCTGGCCTGAGACCAGCGACAGGCTGCCTGCCGCCCGCCTGCGACCGGATGCGCCCGCCACCGACCACTTCGTCACCGCGGTAGAAGACGGCGGCCTGTCCCGGCGCGGGGGCCCAGGCGGGCTGGTCGAGCTCGACACTCCACGTGCCTGCACGATCAGGCTCGGCCGCGGATGCGCGGCGCACCACGCCGGGCACCGGCGTTGCACGATGTCGGATGCGCACCTCAGCGCGGAAGGCATCCGACTCCTCGTCGCTCGGCGGGCGGCCGGCCACGAACGAGACCCCCTCCACGTCGAAGGCGCGCAGGCTCAGGTCCTCCTTGCGTGCCAGGGTCACGATGTTGGCTGGGGCGTCGATGGACGAGACATAGCGCCGCTCGCCCAGCGCTACGCCCAAGCCCTGGCGCTGGCCGACGGTGTAGGCCGCCGCACCACGATGCTGGCCCACGACCTTGCCATCGATATCCACCAGCGGTCCCGGCGTCTCCTGCCACCCGGCGCGGTCGCGCAGCGCGTCGCGGTAATCGCCGCCCGGCACGAAGCAGATCTCCTGGCTTTCCGGCTTCTCCGCCGTCACCAGTCCGTACCGCCGGGCAACGTCACGCACCTCGGGCTTGGACAAGTCGCCCAGCGGGAAGCGCACATGGGCCAGCTGGTCCTGGCGCAACCCGTAGAGGAAGTAGCTCTGGTCCTTGTCCGCGTCGCGTCCGCGAAGCAGCAGATAGCGCCGGCCGCCGGGCTCGTCGACACCCTCCAGCGCATGGACGCGGCCGTAGTGCCCCGTCGCCACCGCCTCGCAGTCGTACATCCGTCGAGCCTGCCCCAGCAACGCACCGAACTTCACGTAGGTGTTGCAGTCGATGCACGGGCTCGGTGTGCGGCCTTCCAGGTAGTCGTTCAGGAACGGGTCCATCACACCCGCCGCGAACTCGCGCTCCAGGTTGAGAACGTAGAAGGGGATGTCCAGCTGTGCCGCCACGCGCCGCGCGTCATCAGCCGCGTCCAGCGAGCAGCAGCTCTTCTTGAACTCGCTGTACGAGTTCGCCACATCGTGCAGCCGCATCCAGACGCCCACAGCTTCCGCGCCCGATTCGCGCACCAGAGCCGCCGCCACGGATGAGTCCACCCCGCCGGACATGGCCACCAGGATCCGCTCCCTCTTCATCCTCCGATCGTAGGGCAGATCAGCTGCCGACCCCCTGGCCCAGCGGATCGGCCGTCACGGCTGCGGAGGCGGCGCGCATGCGCGCGATGGTGGCCGGGATGATGGAGGTGGCGCGCTCGACCTCGTCGTCGGTCGTCTGCCGCCCCAGGCTGATGCGCAGGGCTCCGCGGGCCTCCTCGTCCGGGTAGCCCATGGCCGACAGGACGTGGGAGGGCTCCGTGGAGCCGGTGGTACAGGCAGACCCGGTGGAGGTGCAGATGCCTTCCAGGTCGAGCGCCAAGGAGACCGACTCGCCATCCGTATCGCGCGCGATCAGCGAGAGGTGGCCGGGCAGGCGCTCACGAGGATGGCCCGTGATCTCCACACCGGGAACCGCTGTCACCGCGTCGCGGATGCGATCCCGCTGACGTCGCAGCCGGCGGGCCGTCTCAGAGCGCTCCCCCGTGCACAGCTCGTAAGCACGTGCCAGCCCCACGGCCCCGGCCACGTTCTCCGTCCCGGCGCGCCGATGGCGTTCTTGTGAGCCGCCCTGCTGCTGCGGCAGGATGGCCGTGCCGTGGCGCATCCAGAGAGCACCCATGCCCTTGGGTCCCTCGAACTTGTGAGCGCCCAGGGACACCAAGTCGACGTCCAGCGCCTTGACATCGATAGCCACGTACGGGGCGGCCTGTACGGCATCGAGGTGGATGAGGATGCCCCGGTGGCGTCGCACGGCGCGAACGAGCGCCGCGATGGGCTGGATGGTGCCGACCTCGTTGTTGGCGACCATCAGACTGACCACGATGGTGCGGTCCGTGATGGCCGCTGTGAGCTGGTCAGGGTCTATCCGTCCGTAGCGGTCGACGGGCAGGATGACCGACTCGAAGCCGAAGCTTTCCAGGTGCTTGATCGTGTGCAGCGCCGCGTGGTGCTCCACGGCGGTTGTGATGATCTGGTTTCCCGACGCCTTGCCCGCCCAGGCGGCGCCCTTGACAGCCAGGTTGATGGCCTCCGTGCCGCCGCTGGTGAAGACGACCTCGCGCGGCTCGCCGTTGAGGCAGCGGGCGACCGTCTCGTGGGCCTCGTCCAGCGCGGCACGAGCGCGGCGACCGGCAGCGTGAGCGGACGAGGGGTTGCCGTACGTCTCGGTGAGCAGCGGCAGCATCGCCTCGAGCGCCTCGCGGCGGAGCGGCGTCGTCGCCGCGTTATCGAGATAGATCATCGACGGGATGCTACACCGAAGCGACGGCCCCGAAGGACCGCCGCTTCTGGCTGGCGCGGCGTCGATCACCGCGTCGAGGGTCAACCTGAGACTAGATGTTTCGGCACTGATCCTCCTTGGTGCCGCCTACGACGTTGCCGCCACCGGTCGGACTCGGCCGATTCTCCTTGCACTGAAGGTTGCCGTCGATGCGGTTGCCGAAGATGGCCACGCCACCGTCGTTCTGGAAGGCCTGGACGCTGCCGCCCACGACGTTCCGCCGCGCGGCGTTCTTGGCGCTGTTGTCATCGAACTGAATGTCGCCGTTGACGCGGCTGTCGATGACCTTCGCCTTGGCGCCCTGCTTGACCTGCACGCTGCCGCCGACGCGCGATCCGTCAGCCACGACCACATTGCGGGCGTTCTCGCCCTGCACGTTGCCCACGACCCGGGCACCGAAGGCGCGCAGCACGGCGTCGCGCTCGACCTTGATGGTGCCCTTCACGCTGGTGCCCTGCAGGACGCAGGTGGCACCCTGCGGCACCCGCAGGTCGTCCACGGTCGCCGCCCC
>JALZLU010000041.1 GCA_030858685.1 Chloroflexota bacterium
GCACATCGATGTTGTCGAAGCCGACGGCGAAGTTGCTGACCACCTTCAGCTGCGGACCCGCGGCGTCCAGCAGCTCATCGTCGACGCGATCGGTCAGGAGAGAAAGCAATCCCTCGACGCCGGCCACGCGCCGTAGCAGCTCGTCGCGCGGTGGCGGCAACTCCTCCTCCCAGAGATCGGCATCGGTCTGCTCCAGGACCTGGCGCAGACCAGCCTCAGGGATGCGTCGCGTGACGAACACGCGCTGGCCGTCCGTCACGCCCGCGTCGGCTCCGGCTTCCGATCGCTCGCCGCGACCTGCGCGATGCGCTCCAGCGCGCGGCTGATGTTCTCGCGCGAGTTGGCATAGCTGACCCGCAGGTGATCCCGCCCGACCTGACCGAAGGCAGTCCCCGACAGGCAGGCCACTCCAGCTTCATCGAGCAGCCGCTTCGCCATCTCCGGACCGGACATGCCGGTACCCGAGACGTTAGGGAACACGTAAAAAGCGCCGCGCGGCTTGAGACAGCGGATGCCGGGGATGGCATCCAGCCCATCCACGATGAGCTCACGGCGCGCGCGGAACTCCTCGACCATCGCCTCCACATCGTCCTGCGGTCCGGTGAGCGCCTCGACCGCGGCCATCTGCGAGTGGCTGCTGGTACAGCTCACGCTGTTGATGATGAGCCGGCTGAAGACCGGCAGCAGTTCCGGCGGCAGGATGGCGTAACCCAGCCGCCAGCCGGTCATGGCCCATGTCTTGGAGAAGCCGTCGAGCACGATGGTCCGCTCGGCCATGCCGGGCAGCGCGGCGATGGAGTGGTGCTCCCCCTCGTACAGGATGCGGCCGTAGATCTCATCGGCAAGGACGGTGATGTCACGCTCCTGTGCCACGTCCGCAATGGCCCGCAGGTCGCTCTCCGTCAGCACGGACCCGGTGGGGTTGTGCGGCGAGTTGAAGATGATCAGCCGGGTGCGGTCGGTCACCAGTGAACGGAGCTCCTGCACGTCCATGCGGAACTCGTTCTCCTCGCGCAGCGGGATAGGGACGGGCGTCGCCCCCACGAAGCGTGCCATCGACTCGTAGATGGGGAAACCCGGGTCGGGGTAGATGACCTCGTCGCCGGCTTGCGCCAGCGCTAGCAGCGCGTAGAACATGATCGGCTTGGCACCAGGCGTGACGACCACGTTCTCGGGGTCCACGGCGAAGTGCTTGCGCGCCGTCGCGTCGCTGGCGATGGCTTCGCGCAGCACGGGCAGGCCGAGCGGTGGTCCGTAGTGGGTCCAACCCTCGTCGAGAGCGCGCTTGCCAGCGTCGCGGATGTTGGCCGGCGTATCGAAGTCGGGCTCACCGATCTCCAGGTGGATGACGTCCCGCCCCGTGGCTTCCAGGGCACGGGCCCGGGCGGCGGCCTCGAAGGCGGTCTCGGTGCCGATGTCCTGCACCCGGTCGGCCAGTCTCACGGGGGCATGCTATCAAACGGCCGAGCCGCGGAATGCAGACTTGCACCTCCTCCAGCCTGGAAGACGGTGGGTCGTGCGAGAATCGGAAGGATGGCCCGCCGCTACTACGCACTCGACGCTGCCAACGCCCGCCTCCAAGAGTTGCGGCCGCTGCTGGAGCGCCTGCGGCAGGACCGCGACGCCGTGGCCGAGGCGCAGCGCGAGCTGACACGATTCCGTGGGTCCAACGGCAGTGACGATCATGCCCAGGAACTCCAGGATCGACAGGCGACCATCCGGGAGGTCGTGAAGCGCATGCAGCAGACGGTCGCGAGCATCGATTCGTGGGACATCACGCTGCGCGACATCACCACAGGGCTCATCGACTTCCCCGCCCTTTCCGCGGGACGGCCCATCTGGTTGTGCTGGCGACTCGGCGAAGACGACATCGCCTGGTGGCACGAGATCAACGATGGCTTCGGTGGCCGCCGTGCCCTGGCAGACCTGGAGTAGAGGAGTGACCCCTTGAGCCAGCCCGCACCCATCGCCTCAGTAGACGTCTCCACCGCAGCCCAAAGACTCAGCGGTTCGAGTGATCCAGCGCCCCTGCTCATCGACGTGCGCGAGCGGGACGAGTTCATGGCGCTCCGCATCGAGGGCGCCGTGCTCATGCCCTTGAGTTCCTTCGCCGACACCTTCGAACGGCTGCCGCGCGATCGTCCGCTCCTGATGCTGTGCGCTGCCGGCAAGCGCAGCCTTGCGGCCACCGACCACCTCTCCCGCCAGGGCTTCGCCGACGTCACCAATGTCACGGGCGGCATCACCGCCTGGCGCGCCGCCGGACTCCCGGTGCGCGATGATGCGGTCCGGCCGGGCGAAGGCGACCTGCCCGACGAAGGCGAACAGCCGGGCGAAGGCGGTCCGCCTGCTCGCTGACGCGGGCGCCTGGCGACCGGCTGGCTGGCTGACGTATCGACCTGGCGCTGCCCGTGACATCCCGCAATGGCAGCCTCGTGCGACTCCTGGCCGGTACCTCCGCGGACGAGCGGCGACCCGCCACCAGCCCAGGACCCGAGCGCGAGTGGCACCTGCCGGCCCACGTCCGCGACCCGAAGGCCGTTCGTGAGCGGATGATCGCCCAGGTCACCGCCGGCGCGGACGTGCTGCTGGCCCACACCTTCCTGACGCATCGGCGCGCACTTGCGCGTGTCGGCGAGGCGCGACGGGCTCGGGAGCTGACGCTCAGCGCGGTCGTGCTGGCGCGGCAGGCTGCGGAGCGGGGCCGCGATGGTGTCGACCAGGCGACGGCCTGGTCGAGCGTGCCCGTGCTCGTGGCGGGTGCCCTCCCCCTGCTTGGCGAAGACCCCGGCAGCGGACATCTGGGACCAGTCGAGTCGGCCATCGCCAGGGACCTGCATGATCACGCCGGCCTGCTCGCCGACGCGGGCGTGGACATCATCCTGGTGGAGGGTCCGCGATCACCTGCGGAGACGGCCGTGGCGATCGACGCCGGACGCTCCGCGGGCATCGAGACCTGGGCCGTGGTCGGGCACGACACCCTCCTTGACAGCCTCGAAGAACTCGGGGGATCCGAGATCATCCTGATCGCCCTTGGCGATACCGCCTCAAGCCGCGCCGCACTGGGCACGGACCGCCCGGCCGGCGTCGACGCCCAGTGGGATGGACCACATGGCGCGCTGGTCGATGTGCTATTCGGCGCTGCAGACCCGGGAGCGGCGCTGCGGGAAGTCCTCGCCGCTGGCGCGACGGTCCTGGGCATCGCCGACGGTGCGACTGCCGAGCGACTTGCCACAGTGCGCGCGGCGATGGAGGCACATGGGCTAGAGCGCTCCGCCGCAAAGGAGACGCGAGACACCACCTGGCTCGACTGGGTCAGGCAGGGCGCGGCTCGCGCAGGGGGCGGCCGGGGCCTTTGGCTCTCGCCGACGAGTCCGGGCGACCTGCCGGCGGGCTGGGACTGGACGGTGCTGGCGCCTGACCGGATACGGCAGGTGCCCGCAGGGCATTACCGCCTGGTCGTGTCCGACGCAGTCGATCAGCCGGTCGAGCAAGTTGCGCTCCGGTTGGACGACGACGGCGTGCTCGTGGCGGTCACTGGGCTGTCGCGCCCGCTGCCGGAGCCCATGCGACTGCTCGAAGTCCGCGAGGTCGGCTCCCACCAGTGGCTGATCGCCCGTCGGCGGTGAGCTAAGCGGTCTGCTCGCCCGGCGTTCGGCCGGGCGGATATCCGCGATGGACCTCGAAGCCGGAATCATTGCGAAGGATCTCACATTCGCGGCCCCGAACCAGAAGGTCCAGGGAACCGCTACCCGCCCGCAGGCGCGTCAGCGTCAGCTCCGGTAGCCAGTCGGGCAGTGCGGGCGCCACATACAGCCGCGAACCGGTCGAGTCGGAGTGGGCGTGGATCCCGCAGAGCAGGGCTATGAGCCGGAAGACAGATGCGGCGGCCCACGCCTGCGGGACGTTGGCGCCCAGGTACTGGACGGGAAATGCACCCTCATCCCTGGGCAACCCTGAGAATAGCTCCGGCAGGCGGTGGGCGACGAAGTGCGCGGCTGCGTCGAAGGTGGCCGATGCGACCCGTGCGGCCTCCGCCTCGTAACCGTAACGCCGGAATCCCCCCGCGATGATGGCATTGTCATGCGGCCAGACCGACCCGGTGTGATAGCTGAACGGGTTGTAGGCGGGATGGTCGGACGAGAGGGTGCGGATACCCCAACCGGACCACATGTCGTCCCGGAGGAGCCTCTCGACCACCCGTCCGGCACGCTCGCGCGGCACGATGCCCGAACTCAAAAGATGGCCTGCGTTGGATGCTACGGTCCGGATAGGATCCTTGCGGCCGTCTAGCCCGAGATAGTAGGTGCCCTCCTCTTCCCACCACAGTTGGTCATTGACCCGCTGGTAGAGCATCCGTGCCGCCTCGCGAAGCCGTGCCGCGTCCTCGTCACGTCCGAGCACCCGATACAGATCAGCCAGCCGCCGCTTGGCATCGTAGGCATAGCCCTGGATCTCCGCCAACGCGAGGGGCAGAGGAGCCAGTGTGCCGTCGGCGGCGGGGATCGCGTCGCCGGCGTCTTTCCATCCCTGGTTGTAGTACCCGCGCGACGAACGCGTCCCGTATTCCTGGAAGCCGTCCCCGTCGCGATCCCCCGCTGTATCCATCCAGTCATGAGCGGCCTCGGCATTGGCCAGGTAGCGCTGTATCAGGGAACGGTTGCCCGTCCACTGATAGAGGTAGGAGAGCAGGATGATGAACAGGCTCGTGGCATCGTGAGTGCCGTAGTAGGGCGCGAACGGCAGGAGGCCCAGTCGCGTCAGCTCTCCGCGGCGGATCTCGTGGGGGATCTTGCCCGGCTCCATGTCGCGCTGGGGGTCATGTTCCGTCGCCTGCAACTCTGCCAGCCGCTGGAGGGCACCGGCCGCGAACTCCGGGTAACCGCTGATGCCGAGCATGCCCACGATCAACGAGTCCCGCCCAAAGAGCGTCACGAACCATGGCACACCCGCGGCCGCGATGACCGCCTCTCGACCGTTCTGGCGGTCATGGAGGCGCAGTGCCTCCATGTCCCGGACAGCCTGCTCCCACGTGCTGCGCACGGAAGTGTTGGACGTCGATAGTCCGACATAGGGCAGGCTCGGCCCGACCATCCCCGCTCGATCCTCCGTCAGCGCGCTGCAACCCAGCGTCTCAGGACGACCACCGCGGTCGATCCTGGGCAGCCACTTGAGGCAGACATGCCAGACGTCCTTGGGCGGCACGACCGCCACGAAGGTCAGCTTGCCGTTGGCGAACTGCGGGGCGCTGTCCGCTCGCTCGACACGGATCACCAGCTCTGGACGGAACGTGCTGTTCACGTAGCTGGTGCGGATCTCGCCGGCACTGGAGAACCACCGGGTCTGCATGGTGCCCCGCCTCACGAGCTCGTGCGCCTTCACATCGAATATGTCCGCGAAGTCCGAGTGGATGCGTATCTCGAGAGTGACGATGGCGACGCCCCGGCCATAGTTGACGAGGTCGTAGTCCTCGTGCAGACCACCGGCCACCGTCCGATCGAGCCGGAGGGCGAGGCTGCTGGCTGGGATAGGCCCGGACGCGTCCATGAGGGCTGGATTCGTGAACTGGTAGCGCGCGGAGAAGTATCGGATCGGAGCCGCGTTAAGCAGGACCGGCCGCCGGCCGTTCAGCCACAGGTCGTACGCCGACACGAAGCGGGTATCGCTGGCGAAGAAGCCCTGCTCCGCGTCCGCCTCGATGCGGGCGTCCGGTCCGGTTACCAGAACCCTGTCGTCTCGATTGATGGTGATGGTGGACGGCCCGACCTGGACGGGGAGCGTCAGCGACATGGAACACTTTCGCGAGCCATCAGTCGTGCAGCAGCGCGGTCGCGCGGCCCTCCAGCCTGTCCGCGGTCGGCAGCACATACCGGCAGCCGAGCAGCGCGCAGTAGGCCATCGCGATGGTCATCAGTGCTGCGAAGAGTACGGTGCTGACAGCCATCGTGAGTGCTGTCAGCAGCGACAGTGCTGCGATCCGCAGAGGCAGGGCGATCAGCAATGCGCCGGCCAGGCGCATGTCCTCGCGCAGCCGCGTGCCTTCTCGACGGGGGTCGACGATGAGAGGCCACACTGTCACCAGCCAGGCCCACAGGATGACGAGACCCCAGCTCGCCGCCGTCGCTAGGGCCCAACCGGGTGGCTCGCCGATGGTCAGGAAGCCCGTCGCGATGTTGATCACGAGAACAGTGGAGCCCACCGTCGCGATGACGCCCAGCGCCAGCGCCGGACGAAGATACCGGCGGTAAGCATCGAGAGCGTCGGAGAGCGTCACCGGGTCGCCGCGCACGATGAGCGCCGCCAGCCGATAGATGCCAGCCGTCGGGATGGCCAGGGTCGGGCTCAAGAGCAGCGAAACGACGGCCTGGTACGCGCCGGTAAGGATGAGCAGGAAGAGCAGGCAGCCCCACACGACATTGGCCGGCACCAACCGCCAAGAGTTGAAGTAGAAGTCGACCGCCGCGTCGCGGGCCGCACCACCCAGGCGCGGTGCCTGGGGAAGCGCCGATCGCTCAGCCTTTGACACCGGACGCGGCGATGCCTTCCACGAAGTAGCGTTGGAAGAAGAGATAGAGCACGAGGATGGGCAGCGTCGCCAGCGCGACGACGGCCATCAGCGGCGGCCACTGCGTGAAGAACTCGAAGCGGAACTGGGTCAATCCCAGAGGCAGCGTCCAGTTGTCCCGTTCGCTCATGATGATGAGCGGCCAGAAGAACCCGTTCCACGCACCCTGGAAGGAGAGGATGGCCACCGCAGCCAGGGCCGGTGAGGCGAGCGGCAGCATGACACGCCAGAACGTCGTGAAGAACCCGGCGCCGTCGATCTTGGCCGCTTCCTCCAGGTCGCGCGGGATGGTCAGGAAATACTGGCGCAGCAGGAACACGCTCGTGGCCGAGATGGCCAGGATGAGGATCACCCCGGCGTACTGGAGGTCCCCACGCGACAGGCCGAGGGTCTGCATGATCTGGTAGACGGGCACCATGCGCAGCTGATCGGGGATCATCAGCGTGCCGAGCACCAGGAGGAAGAGGAACTCCCGGCCCGGGAAGCGCAGGCGCGCGAAGGCGTATCCCGCCATGCTGCCCAGGACCACGTTGGTGATGGTCACAGTCCCGGCGATGACCGCGCTGTTGAGGAACAGCTGCATCACCGCCGGGTTCAGCTCGGTGAAGGCCCGCTGCCAGCCCTCGAGCGTGATCGGATCCGGGATGAAGGTCATGCGCACGGAGTCGGGCTGGGTCTTGAACGATGTGATGACCGTCCAGGCGAAGGGCACGAACATCAGCAGGGCATAGGCGGTGAGGAAGCCATAGCCCAGAGCCCGCCGGAAGCGTCGTCCGCGATCACCCACTGGCGCGACCTCGGCCGAGCTGGCGGGTCGCAGCGGTGCCGCCTGGGTCCCTGTCATCGCGGGCTCACTGCCACGCCGGCGTTCGACCGAAGAGCTGCCGCTGGATGAGCGTCGCGCCGAAGATGATCACGAAGAGCACGATGCCCACGGCAGCCGCATAGTCCAGATTGACCTGCCTGAAGGCCGCGTTGTACAGGTAAAGGACGATGGACATGAGCGAGAAGTTCGGGTCGCCATTCGATCCGCCCCCGATGTAGGCCTGATCGAAGAGCTGCAGCGCACCGATGACCGAGACCGTGGCCACGAAGAAGTGTGCCGGCTTGAGCAGCGGGAAGGTTATCCGCCAGAACGTGTGCCAGGCGTTCGCGCCGTCGATCCTGGCCGCCTCGTAGACCTCGCGGCTGATCGACTGGAGCGAGGCCAGGTAGAAGAGCATCATCGTCCCCGAGGTCGTCCAGATGTTGAGCGCCATGATCGATCCCAGCGCCGTGCTCGCACTCCCCAGCCAGTTGTGCCGCGGGCCGAACCCCAGCGCCTCGAAGATCGGGTTCAGGCCGAGTGCCGCCCGCAGGCCGTTGAAGAGGCCCTCGGGCTGCATGATGAAGATGAAGAGCACGGTGATCGCCGCCGAGCTGGCGATTGCCGGGAAGTAGAAGGCGGCGCGGAAGAAGGTCTGCCCACGGATCTTGGCGTTGACGATCACCGCCAGCAGCAGGCCCAGCGCCATTTGGAGCGGGACCACCCACAAGGCATAGGTGACCACGTTGTAGACGGCCTTGTGGAAGGTGCGGTCGGCGAGCAGTCGCTCGTAGTTCCCGGCGCCGACGAACTCACCCGCCCCGCCGCGGAATTGCCACTCGAAGGTGCTGATGACGAGCGCGAATAGGATGGACCCGATGCTCAGGCTCAGGAAGAGGATCAGCGGGATGGCGATCAGCGCATAGCCGGCGACGATCTCGCGGCCGCTGCCGTATCGGATCACGAACCTGCGCCGTCGGGTCCCGGCTGCTGCCATCCCCTGCGCCTCCTTCCGCCCTGGTCAGTGATCGGCGAGGGGCGTCACGCGCCGCCCCTCGGATGGCGGGATCTACTGGTTCAGCGCCGCCTCTATGGCGGGCACCGTCGCGTTGACGATGTCGTCGGTGGTGCCGTTACCATCGGCCGCGTTGCGCAAGGCGCCGTTGAAGGCGTCCTGGATCTGCGACCAGCCGGGCAGCAGGCCCTCGCCGGCATAGGCGAACTCGGCGAACGGCGCGTAGGTCTGGAGCGTCTCCTCCTGTACCTCCACGTCACTCCGTGAGGGCAGGACGAGCCCGCCGTTCGTCCACTCCTGCATGCCCTGCTGGCTGGTCAGGAAGGAGAGGAGGGCCCACGATCCGTCAGGGTTTGGGGAGTCCGGACTATAGGCATACGCTGCCGTGAACGAGAGTGTCGCTTGCTGGGCGTCGGCCGGGATGGCAGAGACCGTGTAGGCCACTTCGGGATAGGTGCCCGACATGGCCGGCCCTACCCAGTTGCCCTCGAAGGCGATGGCCACGCGCTCCTCACCGAGCGCCTGACCGCACCAATCCACGCCCATCTGGGGTGGATTCTGCGCCAGGCCATCCTGATGCGCCTGCAGGTACCAGTCGAGCG
>JALZLU010000046.1 GCA_030858685.1 Chloroflexota bacterium
GGACGGCATCGAGCTGGGGCTGTACTGCCGCCGTTCCCTGGCCGAGAAGCTGGGCGTGGATGCCGACGAGATCTTCCAGGTCACCGAGCAGGGCTTCGACTTCTACGCGGCGCTCTTCGACCAGCCCTATCCCTTCGCCAAGTACGACCAGTTGTTCATGCCCGAGTTCAACATCGGGGCCATGGAGAACGTGGGTGCCGTGACCTTCAGCGAGAACTACGTCTTCCGTGACCCGCCCACGGAGTCGCAGCGCCAGGACCGGGGCGAGGTCATCCTGCACGAACTGGCGCACATGTGGTTCGGCAACTTGGTGACCATGCGTTGGTGGGACGATCTGTGGTTGAACGAGTCGTTCGCCTCCTACATCTCCTACCTGGCACTGACCGAGGCCACACGCTTCACGGGCGCCTGGCGCTCCTTCACCACGGACATGAAGCGCTGGGCCTATCACCAGGACCAGTTGCCCACGACGCACCCCATCGCGGCCGAGGCGCCCGATACGGACAGTGCCTTCCTCAATTTCGACGGCATTACCTACGGCAAGGGCGCGTCCGTCCTGAAGCAGCTCGTGGCGACCATCGGTCGTGACGGTTTCCGCGACGGTCTGCGGGTCTACTTCCGACGCCACGCCTGGGGCAACGCCACCCTGGCAGACTTCCTGGCGGCGCTGGAAGAAGGGTCTGGCCACGATCTGGGCGAGTGGTCTCGGCTGTGGCTGGAGACCGCCTCGGTCAACACCATCGCCGCCCAGTGGACGGCCGCCGACGGCCGCCTCACCGGCCTGACCCTGGAGCAGACAGCGCCCGATGCGCATCCCGTGATGCGCCCGCACACGCTCTGGATCGGTTTCCTGGAGGAGGCTGACAAAGGCTTGGCACCGAAGGCGCTGAAGGCCTCCATCGACGGTCCGCGCGCCGAGATCGAGACTGCCATCGGACGGCCCAGCCCCTTGCTCGTCTTCCCCAATCACGACGACCACGCGTACGCCAAGGTCCGACTCGATGCCGTCTCGCTGGACTTCGTGCGAGGACGCCTGCGGGAGGTCGAGGATCCGTTGCTGCGCGAGCTGCTCTGGATGTCACTCTGGGAGATGGTGCGCGACGCCGACCTACCCTCGACCGAGTACCTGGGCATCATCGGTCGCCAGGTGGTTGCTGAGCCCGATGCGGAGCTGATCGCCTCCATGCTGGCGCGTGCCCAGGCCACAATCCGCTGGTACGTGCCCGAGTCCACTCGCGAGAAGGAAGCCAGCCGCGTCGTTCGGATCGCACTGGGCGCGCTGCCGGAAGCCAGGCACAACGACGCCCGCATCGCCTGGCTGCGCGGCGCCATCGGGTCGGCCGCGAGCGCGCCTGACCTGGAGCCGCTCCTCGCCTTGGCCGATGGCGGCACGGTGCTGCCGGGCGTGAACGTGGATCAGCAGATGCGCTGGGACCTGGCCATCAAGGCGGTCGCCTTGGGCGTCGCCGGTGCCGAGGAGCGCGTCGAGGCTGAAGCGGCGCGTGACGGCTCCGATCGCGGCCAGCGAGCTCGCATCCGGGCTGCCGCAGCTCGACCGGATGCCGCCGCCAAGGAGGAGGCGTGGGAGCGCATCCATGGCGAAGGCTACGGATCGTTCCATCTGACGCGGGCGGCCATGCAGGGCTTCCTGTGGCCGTCTCAGGTCGACCTCCTGGAGCGATTCGAGTCGCGCTTCTTCGTTGAGGTTCGCGGCGTCTTCACAGCGCGCGATCATCCCTATGCCGAGGCATACATGGCGGCGCTCTTTCCTGATCACGTGCCGCATCCGGACACGCTGGCGCGCGCACAGCAGATGCTGGAAACCCTGCCCGCCGACGAAGTGGTCATCCGTCGGGCATTGCATGAGAAGCTCGATGACCTGGCCCGGGCACTGCGCGTTCGTGCCGTGGCCGAGGCGGCCGGCTAGCGGCGCCGAGTGGCCGTGCTCGACCCGAACGACCTCGAGGCCGATCGACAGCTTCGCCAGCTGATCCAGCGAGCCGTCGACGAGGCAGCGCGGCTGCTCGATGCGGATGGCGCCTTCATCGACCGAATCGATCCACGGACCGGCCGGCTGCGCACCGAGTACATCGCTGGGCGGCTGACCCCCGAGGCCGCCGCGATCGTGCGGGGCATCGAGCTCGTGCCGGGGGAGGAACTCTACGGCCATGCCGCTGGGCATCTACGCGCGGCGAGTGGCAGCCTTCGGCGAACGGCAGACCGGGCTGGCCGGGGCACTGGCCGACCACGCGGCGGCGGCCATCGCCCAGTCACGACTCATCGCGGAACTGGCCAGCTCGCACGACGAGCTCCAGCGGCGCATCGAGGCAGAACGGTCCCTGCGGGACATCACGGCTCGCATGGCGTCCATCCGCGACCCGCAGGACGTCCTGCATCGCATCGCCGACGAGACACGCCGCCTGCTGGGTTGTGATGCCGTCCACCTGACGCTGATGGATGAGAGCGGTGACTACCTGGTGCCGGGCGTCGTGGTGGGCAGCCTTGACGAGGCCACGCGGGACTGGCTGGGCCCGCTCCGGCTTGGCCCCAGCAGCGGCATGCACGCGCTGGCGGCGTGGAGCGGGGAGACGGTCACCACCGCTGACTACGACCGCGATCCGCGTATCCCGCACGAAGCGGCGGACACGGAGGCGGCCAACCGGATGGGCATCGGGGCGATGGCGGTGGTCCCCCTCCGAGCGGCGGAGACGGAGGTGCTGGGCACCCTGGCCATCACCTATCGGGAACCGCAGGAGATCGCCCGCGACCGGCATGAGCTGTTGGAGGCGCTGGCCGGTCAGGCCGCGGTGGCCGTCCACAACAGCCGGCTCTACGAGCGCCTGCGCGCCTCGGAGGCCAAGTATCGGCTGCAGGTGGAGCACTCCCCCGACCTCATCTTCACGACCGATGGGGAGGGTCGCCTGACCTTTCTCTCGGACGACTGTGAACGCATGACCGGGTGGAGCGCCGACGAGCTGCGCGGCGAGTCATTCCGGATGCTGGTCGACCCGGCCGCCCGAGAGGAAGTGGTGCTCCGCCTGGAACGGACCCAGCAGAAGCCGGATCTGGAGCAGCGCATCCGCTTCGCGCTGCTGCGGCGGGACGGCCGGACGGTCCCGGTCGAGGTGAACGCGACCGGGCTTACCGTCGAGGGTCGCTTCCGCGGCGTCCATGGCGCGGTCCGCGACCTTTCCGTCACCGAACGCCTGGAGACGGAGCGCCGTGGCAGGCCGCCGACCTGGCGGCCGGCGAGGAGCGCGCGCACCTTGCCCGGGAGCTGCATGACTCGGTGACACAGGCGCTCTTCAGCATGACCCTCACCACGCGCACGGTGGAGCTGCTGCTGCGCCGCGATCCGGCCGAGGCACGGCGCCAGGTGTCCCTGCTTAAGGAACTGCAACGCGATGCGCTGGCGGAGATGCGCGCGCTCATCTTCGCGCTGCGCCCAGGCAGCCTGGAGAAGGATGGGCTGCTCCAGGCATTGCGAACCTATGCCGCGGCCGTGGAGCAGCGCACCGGGCTCGGCGTCAGCGTCGAGTCGTCCATCGATGAACGCTTGTCGCCGGACCTTGAGGACGTGCTCTTCCGGGTCGGACAGGAAGCGCTGCACAACGTGGTCAAGCACGCCGCTGCCAGCAGCGTGCAGATGCGCCTGGGCCAGGCGGGAGAGCAGGTCGTGCTGAGCGTCTCGGATGACGGGGTCGGCTTCGACGAGGCTTCCGTGCCGAGCGGGCACCTCGGTGTGGCAGGCATGCGTGCTCGGCTGGGACTCATCGGAGGCGACGTGAGGATCGACTCGGTGGATGGGCAGGGCACCACCATCGAGGTCCGCGCGCCCTATCGACCGTCTCAGCCAGCGGCCGGCACGGAGCCGACAGCTCCCGCCTGACGAGGCCCGGTCGCCTACGTCCTCCGTCCTGGTCGAGGCCGCCCTTCCGCCACGATCCTGTCGCGACGCGCCGCCGATGTGCCGAGGCCGTCCCTCGCCTGACCATCCCGACCATGAAACGCACGACTCATCTCGACCGTCCGGCCGGCGGGCGTGCCGCACCACGACGTCCACTCGATGGACGCCTCATCCAGCGCATCGCGCGCCGCAAGGCCGTGGAGCTGGAGATCCCGAACGGTCGAGGCGGTTCGCAGCGCTGGCCGGTGTGGGTGGTGCGTGTCGGGAGCTCCGTCTACGTGCGAGCTCGTCGCGGCACGCGCCGGGAGTGGTATCAGTGGCTCATCCGCCGCCGCACGGCCACCCTGCGCGTCGGCGACCTGACGCTCCAGGCAAGGGCCCATCACGTCGGGGATACGACGGTCATCGAGGCAGTCTCCGAAGCCTACGCGCGCAACTACAGCGACGATGCGTCTGTCGGGCGTATGTTCCTGCCCCTCGCGCGCAGTTCCACTTTGGAGCTGCGGATCTCGCCGGGCGGGAGCGCCGCGACCGCCTAAACCTCGACTAGGCCGCGGATCGAGCATCGCCTCGGACGGCCACGACGCTCGATGCTGGCTTGGCAGGCCTCAGGGCACGATGCGCGCTCGCTCACCTTCCTGACAGTCGCGTATGGCAGCAGCGGTAGCCAGCGGCAGGAGTGGCGTGAGCGCGTCCGAAGGGTCGCGTGAGCGTGCGCCGCGACGGCCAGCGCCGACTCTGGCGGCCTGATGCCGGCTGGTCGGCGCATGTGGCAGGCTGGCTGCTTCAGCGCTCCTGCCAACGCTTAGCGGGCGCGCGTATGTCAAGGAAGCTCGCCACATCCCGGCCCGACGCCGAGTGTCGTCTCCTGGCCGCAAGCGTCTGAACGAGTCGGTTGGCCTCCGTAGCCAGTGTCGCGAGGCTGGGGCGCCACTGATCGGTGGGCGACTAGACGCCGCGGAGCGAGCGCGGCATCGGCTCGGCGGGACCGGGCTCGGCCTTCACGTCATCGTCTGCGGGCTGCTCGGCACGGACAAGGGTCAGGCGCTCCGCCAGCGACACTTCCGGCGGGCGGTCACCCAGATCTGGTCTGACCGTCGTGGGCCGCTTCACCGGTGCGGTGCCACGCTCGCTTCGCGTGGGGGCGGCCTTGGTCTTTGGGCGGCGAGGTCGAGACCGGGCGCTGGCCAGCCCCTCGGCGGCCTGCTCGGGCGCTTCGAGATCGCCCGCGGCCAGACTGCGGTCCTCGTCGGCGATGTGGCGTGCGGGTGGGCCGATGCGATCCACCAGGGCGCGCTGCTGGGTGCGCACGATGGTGTCGCAGATGCGCTCCACCTCGGTCTCCAGCCACAGCGC
>JALZLU010000049.1 GCA_030858685.1 Chloroflexota bacterium
GGAGGCGGCATCGATGCCCAGCTTCATCTGCATCGGATTGGCACCCGAGGCCACGTTCTTGAGGCCCTCCGCGATGATCGCCTGGGCCAGCACGGTGGCCGTGGTGGTGCCGTCGCCGGCCACGTCCTCGGTCTTGGTGGCAGCCTCCTTGAGGAGCTGCGCGCCCATGTTCTCGAAGGGGTCATCGAGCTGGATGTCGCGGGCGACGGTCACACCGTCATGGGTCACGGTCGGTGCGCCGTACTTCTTGTCCAGGGCGACGTTGCGGCCCTTGGGGCCAAGTGTGCCGCCGACGGCATCGGCCAGGGCATCGATGCCCCGCTTCATCGCGCCGCGGGCTTCCTCGTCATATGCGATCAGTTTCGCCATCTGTGTTCCCTCGCTCAAGGTTCATGTCGCGCCACGTCTGGTGGTCGCGTGTCTCATGGGCCGATCGTGACGTTAGCACTCTCGGGCGGAGATTGCCAACGAACAGGGTTGACGCGGGCAGATCCTTCAAGTCGCCGAGGATCGGCTCTGCCAGCGTGTCAGGCGGACGAGGCCGCCGAAGGGCTCCCTACACTACGAAGCCGTGACCGCCACCTCTGCCCTCCGACGCGCCGAGCTCCTTGCCATCGGCACCGAGCTGACCACGGGCTCGACGCGCGACACGAACTCCGGTGATCTGGCGGCCGAACTCAGTGCTCGGGGCGTCGAGATAGGACGCGTCACGGCACTTCCCGACCGGCTGGAGGAGGTCAGCCAGGCATTCGCGGCGGCCCTCCGTCGCGCCGACCTGGTCATCAGCACCGGGGGCCTGGGCCCCACCCCGGACGATCTGACGCGGGAGGCGATCGCGGCGGTCTGCGCCGCGACGCCCTTCGTGGATCCGCTTCTCGAGCGCTGGCTGCGCGACCGCTTCGCCCGTCGCGCGGTACCGATGGCCGAGTCGAATCTCAAGCAGGCTTGGCTCATCCCCGGCGCAGAAGCGCTTCCCAACGCCCAGGGCACTGCCCCTGGCTGGTGGGTCGAAGCCGGCCAGGGGCGAATCATCGTTGCCCTGCCCGGACCGCCACGCGAGATGTGGCCGATGTGGCGGGCGGAGGCGCTGCCGCGACTGGAGCAGCACGGTTTGGGTCAGGCCTCCGCGGCCGAGACGCTCCGCCTCACCGGTATCGGCGAATCTGCGCTGGCGGATCTGATCGGCGGTGCGATCCTGCGAGCGCCCGATCCGGAGGTCGCTACCTATGCCCGGGCGGACGCCGTGGACGTTCGTGTCAGCGCCTTCGGTCCAGGTGCCGGCGAGCGGGTGCGCCTCATGGTGGCCGGCCTCGAACCCCGCCTGAAGCGCTGGATCTTCGCACGAGGGGATGCGACCTGGGCCGATGCCCTGGAGCAGCGCCTGGCCGGCCGCACGCTGGCGACGGTCGAGATCGGGACCGCCGGTCAGCTGGCCGCCCTGCTCGGCTCGGCTACCTGGTTCGCTCGCGGCGAGGTCCTGCCCGACGAGCGACAGGCACTGAGGCGCGAGTGCCAGCGGGTGCGGGAGGTTGCCTCATCGGACATCGGACTCGCGCTCCGCGCAAGTGAGCGCCGCGAAGACACGGCCGTCAGCGTCGCCATCGCGGTCGGCGGTGACGTCAGGCAGCGCACCCGCACCGCATTCCTGCCCGGAGCGGAGGGCCGCCGCCGCGCGGCATTGGCCGCGTGCGACGAGTTGTGGCGCCAGCTGGCGCCGGACTCTGGCAGCGGCTGAGGCCCGAGCTCGAGCAGGTCAGGGACCGGGCCGGTCGGGACGGTCCGGAGCGTCCGTGGATCGGGCTGTCCGGCGTTCCCAGCAACCACTCCGGCACGCTTCCGTCCCCGAACTAGCTGATGCTGAGGGCCGGCGCCTGGCGAGCCGCACGGACGCTCATGCGAGCGGCCACCGTGCGGGCCAGCTCCCGCAGCACATCGGCCGCCACGCCGGGATCGCGTTGGGCGACCGCCGGCACGCCCGCGTCGCCTCCCTGTCGCACGCGTACGTCCAGCGGGATACCCCCGAAGTACTCCAGCTCGTTGCGTCGCGCGAAGGCCTCGCCGCCGCCCCGCCCGAAGATCTCCGTCTCTTCCCCGCAGTGCGGGCACACGAAGGCACTCATGTTCTCGACCACCCCCATCACCGGCACACTCATGCGCCGGAACATGGCCAGGGCCTTGGTCACGTCCTGCACCGCCACGTCCTGCGGCGTGGTCACCAGCAGCGAGCCGCTGATGGGCACCGCCTGCGCCAGCGTCAGCTGCGCGTCCGAGGTCCCGGGCGGCAGGTCGATGACCAGGTAGTCGAGGTCGCCCCAGTCGACATCACGCAGGAACTGCTGGATGGCACCGCCCACCAGGGGGCCGCGCCACACGATGGGCTGACCCTCGGGCACGA
>JALZLU010000395.1 GCA_030858685.1 Chloroflexota bacterium
GGAGATCGCCGACGCGGCCTATCGCTTCCAGCGCGAGTTCGATGCCGGCGAGCGCAAGATCGTGGGCGTCAACGCCTTCGTCGACCCGGACGAGAAGCTGGAGATCCCGCTGCTGGAAGTGAGCGAAGCCAGCAAGCAGCGACATCTTGACCGCCTGGCACGGGTCCGCCGCGAACGAGACCCGGTGGCCGTGGAGCAGGCCCTGGCCCATCTGCGCGACCGTGCGTCGCGGCCTGGCTCCAGCGACGCGAACGTCATGGTGGCACTGCTGGAGTGTGCCAACGCCTACGCCACGCTGGGCGAGATGTGCGGAGTGTTCCGGGGCGTCTTCGGCGAGTATCGCGAGCCGGTCGCGGTCTGAGCTTGGCCGGGACCGCCTGAGTGGAGGAGACGGTCCAGGCGTCCGGCTGGGCGCGGGACGCGCACGCGCTGGCCGATCACCTGGCTGAACCCAACCTGTGCCGTTTCGCCACGACTGACGCGGACGGCGATCCGCACGTGGTTCCCGCCTGGTATCACTGGGACGGGCAGCGCTTCTGGATCGGCGCGCAGGCTGGCGATCACAAGGTGCAGAACGTCCGGCGGCTGGGTCGCGCCGCCGTGGAAGTCGATGGCGATCTCCGGCGAAAGCGGGGAGTCCTGGTGCGCGGGACGGCCTGGGTGGTGGAGGGCGCCGAGGGGCGCAGCGCCTACATCCGTATCAGTCAGGCGCAGGTGCGGCGTTACCTGCCGGACCGGCCGCCCATCGAGATGGCCAACAAGATGGCCGAGAAGGGGGATCCGGTGGTCATCGTCGTGGCACCGGAGCGGATCGTGAGCTGGGGCCGGTGAGTTCGAGGCGCTGGTCAGGAGTACGCGGAGTCCATCAGCTCCGCGCGCAGCCCGTCCGCGAAACGAGCCGCCTCACGCACGGAAGTGCCCGTCCAGTCGGCGCCCAGCGCGCGGGGGTCCGCGATGTCCACGATGCGCCCACCGATCATGATCCTGGGCGCCCTTGGCAGGGCCCGGAGTGCCACGATGGTGTCGTGCAGGGTGTCCGTACGTTCGGCATGGGATGCGGTCAGGGCAACGAGCCGCGCGCCGAACTTGGCCACGAAACGCACCAGGTCGTCGACGGGCACGTTGGGGCCCAGCTGCGCCACGGACCAACCGCCCTCGCGCAGCAGATGATCGAGCAGGATGAGCCCGATCGAGTGCTCTTCCCCGGCCACTCCGGCAAGCACCGCCTGCGGCCCGGTGCGCTGGGTCTGCGTGTCCTCCGGCGCCAGCGAGGTAAGGACGCGGGCCAGCGTCTGCGTCGCCAGATGCTCCTCCGAGATGGTCCAGCGGCCACTCGCCCAACGCTCCCCGACGATGCTCATCGTCTCGCGCAGAAACGTGTCGTAGATGACCGCCCGGGGCTGGCCGAGTAGCAGCTGGCTCAACGCCCAGCGCGCCACGGGTTCGTCGCCGTCGGTCAGGAAGGCGGCCAGGATCTCTGGCGTCAAGTCCCCCGGCGCTACGCGCGCCTTGTCCGGATCGACCGGCGGCAGGATGGGCAGGTCGTCAAGTCGCTCACCGGAGCGGGTTCGGTGGTCAGCCACGGCGGGACGATAGCATGGCCCTCGATCGTCCCCAGCCGAGGGACAGCACCACTCGAGGGCCGCGATGTATATGCAGGCGATGGAGTTCCTGGAGGACGAGCGCGAGTCGTGGGCGCCCTTCGAGTCGCTTGCCTCGCTGAGCGATGAGGAACTCGAGCGACCGACCGATGTCGACGGGGCTGCACACGGTTGGACCGCTCGCGAACTGATCGCGCACATGGTCGGCTGGCAGGAGATCGCGCTCAGGATGGCCCGAGAGCTGGCGGTGGACGATGCCAGTGAGACGCTGCGCTTCATCCAACAGCCGTGGGAGGTTTATGGGGAGACTCTCAACCAGCGCATTCTCGAGGAGGCGCGGGCACTCCCGCTGGATGAGGTGCGTCAGCGCCTGGCGGACATCCCTGCTGAGCTGCGCGGCACCTTGACCATGGTTCCCGAGGCTCGTTGGCTGAAGGCACCTGCTGCGCAGCGGCTATTCACCGAGTGCACGATGACGCACTACGAGGATCACGAAGAGGCACTACGAGCCGTGCTCGCCACCGCCGGTCTCCGGAGCGACGGCTGATGAGCCCCGTCGGAGACACTGCCGCGGACGTCCCGGACGAGACACTCGCCGCGCTGTTCGAGCGCCTTGCGCAGGAGCTGGCAGACGTCACGACGACGGGCCTGTCCGGGCGCACCGACTACGCACGGGGTGGTCAGGCCTTCGCATCCGTGGCTGGTGGCGCCGCAGACGTGAGGCTTCATCCGGAGGTGGCCGAGGCAGCCACGCGGACGTCGCACACGACCATCTCGGGGCGGGGACCGGGTTGGGTGCGTTTCGCCCCGCCGGCCGTGGACGCCTTCGCCCTCGACCGCGCCGGTGCCTGGTTCCTCAGCGCCTGGCGAGCGGCCGAACGCTAGAGCGTCCCTGCCCAACGCAGGGGCGTCCCGCTCAGCGGCCGAACGCCAAGGCGTCCCGCGCAGCGGCCGAAACGCCAACGGCCGGTCTCAGCGGGCACGAAGAACGCCCCGGGCTGTCGCTCGGGGCGCTATCTCGGCGAGATACCTCGCGAGCGGCTCAGGCGGGCGTTTCGCTGGGCGCCGTGGCGTACTCCGCAAGCCCGAACGCCTGCTCCAGCTGCGCCAGGGGCTTGAAGCCCATCACAGCCTGTGGCGGCTGACCGGGCCGGAAGAAGGCGATGGTGGGGATGCTCATGATCTGGTACTTCTGCATCGTCTGCGGGTTGGCATCGACGTCGAGCTTCACGACGTCCACGCTGTCGCCGTACTTCTCGGCCAGTCGGTCGATCTCGGGCGCGACCATCTTGCAGGGTCCGCACCAAGCCGCCCAGAAGTCGACCACCACCGGGCGCTCGCTCTTCTCGACCATCTCCTCGAACGTGGCGTCGGTTGCTTCCTTGACAGACATGTGGATGTCCTCTCTCCGCCGCGAGGGCGGACCGTGTGGCGTCGGCCTAGCCGGCCAGCGCCTGGATGAGTCGATAGGCCTCCAGCACCCGGGGATCCGAGAGGCGATACAGGATGGTGTTGCCGTCACGGCGGGTCTCGACGAGGCCAGCTGAACGGAGAACGGCGAGATGCTGGCTCATGTTGGGGACCTGACAGCTCGCCTCGCGTGACAGCTGGCCGACCGAGCGCTCACCGTTCGACAGGACCTCCAGCACGCACAGCCGCTTGGGGTCAGCCAATGCTCGGCCGATGGCAGCGAATCGCTGCCGGTCCGTTTCGCTGGAGATATCGACACAGGGTTCGATAGCAGTGGTCACCGCGATAGTCTCTCACCGTTTGCGCAAATACGCAAGCACACAGCAGCCGAGGCTCGCGATTCGCGAAGCACGCACCGCACGCGCGGGCGTAGCGGTCACCAACCCCCGGAGCCGGGCTCGCCCTTGAACGGCCCGACCACTCCGCTGGTCACCCAGCCACCGTAGAACCGTCCCGGCTGCGGCGTCGCGAGCTCGTCGGCCAGCCAGGCCTCTTCAACCTTGCCGGCATAGAACGCGACGTGTCCCGTGAGCGCCTCGTAACCTGGTTCAGGCGACAGGTAGGACCAAGCGACCTGCTCGATGCGACGCTGGCCGTCGTCGTAGTCGAGGAATCCCGCCATTCCCTTCCATTCGCAGAAGGTCGAGCGGGCTGACGCGTCAAGATGCGTGAGATCGACGTCTTCGCGTGACACGTAGTAGACGGGCGGATGGGAGGTCTCCAGGACGCGCAGGGCCCTGGTGGAGTCGGCCAGTGTCCGACCGCCGAGGACGACCCGGATCCGTTCCGATACCGGCTCCACGCGAGGTGGTCGTGGGTAGTCCCAGACCGACTCCTGGCCCGCTCCGATGGGTTCGGGCGTGATCCCGCGTGGCGTTGGCATGGGCTCAACGGTACAGGTCCTGCTACCTTGCGTCGCGTGTCAGGCGAGCCAGGGGACGCCACTCGCGATATCTCGCTGGCTGATGTCCGGGCGGCCGCAGGGCGCATCGCCGGCCGCGTGTCCCGGACGCCCATGCTCGCCTCTCGCGGCGCAGCGCGCCGCGTGGAGGAGTCGGCCGGTGTGACGCTCGGATCGAGCAGTGCGGGCGCGGGCACGCTGTCCGATGGCCAGCCGCGCCTCTTCCTCAAGGCAGAGCATCTTCAGGTCACGGGCTCCTTCAAGCCACGCGGCGCCACGAACCGCGTCCTGCAGCTCACCTCGGCTGAGCGCCGCGCTGGCTTGATCACCCTCTCGGCCGGCAATCACGCCCAGGCCGTGGCCTACGCGGCAGCCTCAGCGGGCGTCTCGGTGACCGTGGTGATGCCCGCTGGCGCATCCCGAGCCAAGGCAGCAGCAGCGGCGGCCTACGGCGCGGAGGTGATCCTCCATGGTGCGCACGTGGGCGACACCTTCGCGCGCATGGAAGAGTTGCGCGACGAGCGCGGGCTTGTCTTCATCCATCCCTTCGATGACCCAGCCATCATCGCCGGACAGGGCACGGTGGGGCTGGAGATCGTGGAAGACCTGCCCGAGATCGATGTCATCGTGGTCGGCGTGGGTGGCGGCGGGCTCATCAGCGGCGTCGCGGCGGCGGCCAGGCAGCTGCGGCCGGAGGTTCGGGTCATCGGCGTGGAACCGGAGAGCAGTGACGCGCTCAGCCGCGGGCTCGCGGCGGGCGAACCGGTGCCACTCCAGCCCATGTCTATCGCGGACGGACTTGGCGCGCCGTTCGCCGGACATTGGACCATCGCCCTGGCGAGCAGGTATGTGGAGCGCATCGTGCTGGTCGATGAGGCCACCATCGCGGGCGGTCTGCGCTTCGCGCTGGAACGGATGAAACAGCTGCTGGAGCCTGCCGGAGCGGCAGCGCTCGGTGCCGTGCTGAGCGGGCACGTGCCGCTCCACGATGGGGAAACGGTCTGCGTCGTGGCCTCCGGTGGCAACGTGGACGTTGAGCGGCTGCCGGAGCTGCTGGCCCTCGCCGCAGACTGAGGCCAGGTCGCGCTCAGCCCCAGCCGAGCTCGTGGAGACGCTCTTCCTCGATGCCCGCGTGGTGCGCCAGCTCGTGCACCACGGTGGCCCGCACCTCGTCGGCGAGGTCGACCGGATCGGGAAAGTCCTCCTCCAGCGCGAAGCGGAACAGCGTGATCTTGTTGGGGTAGGCCACCCAGTCGGCGGCGTACTCGATGCCGGGCGTGCCCTCGTAGAGCCCGTACAGCTTGCCGCTGGGGTCCCCGCCGCCGTAGCTCAGCTGCTCGCGCGTCGGCTCGTCTTCGATGACCACCGCGACATTCTCGAGAAGCGCACTGAAGGGGGATGGCAGTCCGTCGAGGGCACGCTGGACCAGTCGCTCGAAGGGCTCGTGGCGTTGCTCGGGCACGGTGGCGCGGCGATGGATGTGACGGCGGGCAAGGGTCCCTCGCCTTCGGATGGGCATGGCTGCCTATGCTAGTCGGGTGACCGACGCCGCGGCCGAACCCGAGTCATTCGTGGTCCGGCTGGACACGGGCGAGGGCATCCACTACCTCGATTGGGGCTCGCCCGAGCCTGTCGCGGCTCTGCCGCCACTCATCCTGGTCCACGGCCTGTCGCAGACCGGCTGGTCGTGGGCGCCCGTGGCGCGACGGCTGGCTGCTTATACGCGGGTCCTTGCGCCCGACCTGCGCGGCCACGGCCTCTCGGACCCGACCCGGGCTGGATATGAGCTCGAGTCCCTGGCCACGGACATGCTCACGGTCCTCTCCGGCAGCGGCTGGGGGGAGGCCGTCGGTGGCACTCCTGTGGTCGTGGCCGGACACGGGTTCGGGGCGATGATCGCAGCCACCATGGCCGCGCAGGCGCCGGGATCCGTGGCCGGTGTCGCTCTGGTCGACGGTGGCTGGGAGGAGATGGCGGAGGCGACCCGGTCGTCGGCTGACGAGTACCTGGCGGCGATCGCCGAGCCGCCCGAGGTGTTCGGCTCGATGGAGGCCTTCCTCTCCGACCGACGGGACTTCCACCCGCCGACCTGGGACGCCGATCAGGAGCGGGCCGCCCGCGCTCAGGTCGACCAGAAGCACCTGGGGCACGTCGGTCTGGTCAGTCGCCCGACCGCCATCCGGGGCTCCGTGCAGGCTATGTGGAGCTACGACCCGGCCGAGGTGCTCGCCGGCGTGGGCGTGCCGTTGACGGTGTTGGTAGCGGAGACGAGCGCGGACGACGAGAGCGCTCGTGAGCGGCGTCT
>JALZLU010000404.1 GCA_030858685.1 Chloroflexota bacterium
TCCCAGTACAGCGAGCTGGTCATCTTGTCGGGCTGGTCGGTGAGCGGCGGGTTCTCCATGTCGCGGATGGCGCCGATGGACAGGTCCTCACCCAGCAGCCACCTGACCCCGGCTCCGCTCCCGCCCGGCCCGTCCGCGCCGTTGGCGAGGTCGACGAACTCACCGAAGATGTCCGACAGCGCCTCGTTGATGGCGCCCGACTGGTAGTAGTAGAAGAGGCTAGAGGTGTGATCGGTGACGCCGTGGGCCAGCTCATGGCCGACCACATCGTCGGCGTCGGCAAAGCCCGCGCCGTAGACCATCTGACTGCCGTCCCAGAACGCGTTCTGGTAGGGGCAGTTGAACGAGTCCGGGCAGAAGCGGACCGTGGACTTGAGAGCCATGCCGGCGCCGTCCAGGCTGTCGCGACCGAAGCGGTTGAAGAAGAAGTCATAGGTGTGGCCCGAGAAGACGTGCGCGTTGTTGACGTCGGCCACGGCGCTCGCGCCGCTGGTCTCGGTCCGTGCCGCCTGCGCGGTCGTGCAGGGATACTTTGTCGCCGTGCTGTTAGCGTCGCAGGTGAGGCGGTTCTTGGCCTCCGCGATCTGGTCGAAGTGGAGGGCGACGTTGCCGCGAGCTGCGTCGATGAGCACGAGCTCGCGCATGTCGCCGGCCCGGTTCGTGACGTCCATGCGCCACACCAGACGCGTGAACGGCAGGGCCCGGCCACCGAGCAGCGCCGGGTCGTATATCCAGAGGGATGGGACGCTGGCCGTGAGATCGCCCCTCGCCACGCCACGAGCCTTCGCGATGGCGCTCGACGCGTTGCGTTTCGCCGCCGCTGAGGTCACAGCGGGCGTCACGTCCACGCCGAGATCCGGTGAAGCCTCGCCATTGGCCGAGATGACGTTGCCGGCCCCATCCACCTGGACGGCCAGCTCGCCGCCCAGCACGGGGACGCCGCGGTGCAGCTGCTGGTACCGGACGAAGGTGTTGCCGCCGATGGCACGCTCGCTTCTCGCCACGCGCAGATTGCGCGACGCGTCGGCGATGCCGAACAGCGAGCCGTAGCGAACCATGAAGCGCTGCGCGGCCGCCTGGGGCGTGCTCGGCCGTCCGAGCGCTGCGCTCGTGGCGGCTGGTCGCGCAGCACTTCCCGAGACGAAACGCAGGTGTCCGGTCGCGGAGTGCCGCTCTACGCGGGATGAGCCGAGCTCGGTTAGCAGGTCGCTGCGCGCAGGCCGAGGTGGCTCCTGGGCCGCCGCCGGCACGGCGAGCATCGAAAGCACGACAGCGGCGCCCACCGACGCACGGAACAACGATCGAGTCATGACGGTCCCCTACCCTCAGGGTCGAACCCTGCGCCGACCAGACCCCCGCGCAGCCGACTTCGACGATGCGCAGGATACCGCGCCGCAGCCGTTAGCAAGTGCCGATTCTTCCTGCGATCTCTCGCGGATGGTGCTTATGAGCAACGCGTCCGCACAGCCCGTCCGGCGCCGCTACCATGCTCCGGCCGAGGCCACACCAGAGGGAGGGACCGGATGCGCTTACTTATCACCGGAGGGACGGTGGTCAACGCCGATGGCTCGGCGCTCGCGGACGTGCTGGTGGACGGCGAGACGATCGCGGCAGTCGGCACGGGGCTAGCCGCCTCACCGATAGGTCGGGCCGTCGACCGGAGCATCGATGCCACCGGAAAGCTGGTGATCCCGGGCGCCATCGACGTGCACACGCACATGGAGCTGCCCTTCGGGGGGACGTTCGCCAAGGACACCTTCGAGACCGGAACGCGCGCGGCCGCCTTCGGAGGCACCACCTCGATCATCGACTTCGCCGTGCAGTCGCGCGGTGCTTCGCTGCGCGCCGGCCTGGACGCATGGCACGCCAAGGCGGAGGGCAACGCCTGCATCGACTACGGCTTCCACATGATCATGAGCGACGTCAACGACCAGACGCTGGCCGAGATGGACCAGCTGGTCGATGAGGGCGTCACGGACTTCAAGCTCTTCACGGCCTACCCGGGCGTCTTCTACAGCGACGACGGACAGATCTTTCGGGCCATGCAGCAGAGCGGCAAGAACGGCGCGCTGATCATGATGCACGCCGAGAACGGGCTGGCCATCGATGTGGTGGCCGCCCAGGCGGTGGACGCCGGTAACACCGATCCGTACTACCACGGCGTGGTGCGCTATCCCATCTTCGAGGGCGAGGCCACCAACCGTGTCATCCGCCTGGCCGAAGCGGCGGGCGTGCCCGTATACATCGTCCATCTCTCCGCTCGCGACGCGCTGGACGAGGTGCGCGCTGCTCGGGATCGCGGGGCGATGGCCTTCGCCGAGACGTGCCCGCAGTACCTCTTCCTCTCACTCGAGGACATGGGCAATGGCTTCGAGGGCGCCAAGTTCGTCTGCTCTCCTCCCCTGCGGCCAGCCGATCATCAAGAGGAACTGTGGAGGGGCCTGCTCCAGAACGAACTGCAGCTGGTGGCCACGGACCACTGTCCCTTCGACTTCGAAGGTCAGAAGGAGCTTGGCCGGGGCGACTTCCGCAAGGTCCCCAACGGCCTGCCCGGGGTCGAGGACCGGGTCGACCTGCTGCACGACGGCGGCGTGGTGGGCGGGCGCATCTCCAGGGAGCGCTGGGTGGAGGTCATCTCCGCGGCGCCGGCACGGATGTTCGGCTTGGCTGGGCGCAAGGGGGTCGTGGCGCCCGACGCGGACGCCGATCTGGTCATCTACGACCCGGCCAGGCGACACACGATCTCAGCGGCGACGCATCACATGGACGTTGACTACTCGTGCTACGAGGGGCGGGAGGTGATGGGCGGCAGTGATGTGGTGCTGTCGCGTGGCGAGGTCATCGTGGAGGAGGGCCAGTGGAAGGGCCAGAAGGGAGCGGGCCGCTTCCTGAAGCGCGCGATCGCGCGTGAGCACCTGCGCTAGTCACGGCCCACGCGGGCACTGGCGGCCCAGCTCGTCCGCTGCAAGCGCGAGGTCGTGTTCCAGGAAGAGGAGTAGGCTCCCGAGGACATTGGCGGTAGGCGTCGACCCAGCGTGCACGACCCCCAGGGCGGTGGCAGGAGATCCATGGCACGACGCGAGCATCGCGATGTCGAGCACCACGGGCGCCGAGGCGGACGGCTTCGGAGGCTGGCTCTCGTCTTGGCGGGTGGGGTGGCGATGGCCATGGTGCTCTCCCTGTGGCGCACTCGGCCAGGGAGCGAGACCGAAGCGGCCCGGGCGCGGGAGCTCCTCGAGGAGGTCGCTTCTCGGAAGGCCACCACGGCGGCCGATCGCGGCGGGGACGCAGCGGACCGTGCCGCATCAGGTGGCGCCGCCGGATCGCCGCCGGAGGGCGACGTGGACGACCTCAAGGTCATCGAGGGTATCGGTCCGCGCATGGAGGAGGTACTCAAGGCAGCGGGCGTGACACGATATGCGGCGTTAGCTGACCTTCGACCGGGCCGTCTCCAGACCATCATGCGCGAGGCCGGGAAGCGTATGGCCAAGCCCGACACCTGGCCGGAGCAGGCGCGCCTGGCGGCCGACGGTGAGTGGCAGGCACTCAAGGAGCTGCAGGACAGCCTCAAGCGGGGCGTTTCAAGCTAGCGCGTACGCGGGAAGCCCAGATCGACCTGCGAGGTGGCAGGGTCCGGCCAGCGCGACGTGATGACCTTGGAACGCGTGTAGAACTGGACGCCTTCCGGCCCGTACATGTTGAGATCGCCGAATAGCGAGTCCTTCCAGCCGCCGAAGGAGTAGTACGCCACGGGCACGGGGATGGGCACGTTGATGCCGACCATGCC
>JALZLU010000054.1 GCA_030858685.1 Chloroflexota bacterium
GGGTCCTTGGCCGCCTCGATGTCGAAGTCGATGCCGGTGGTGCGCGCCCGTGACGCGAAGTACCAGCGCGCTGCGTCGACGCCCACCTCCGCCAGCAGCTCGTCGAGGGTGATGAAATCGCCCGCTCGCTTGGACATGGAGATGTCCTGGCCGTCTCGGATGAAGTGGACCCAGGCGATGAGCAGCATGCGGACCGCCTCGCGGTCGTAGCCCATCGCTTCCGCGGCGTTGCGGTTGCGGGCCACGGTCCCGTGATGGTCCGCACCCCAGATGTAGATCAGCGTGTCGAAGCCACGGCTGAACTTCTCGGTCACATAGCCGATGTCAGCAGCGAAGTAGGTCGAACTGGCGTCCGAGCGACGGATGACGCGATCCTTGTCATCGCCGAAGGCGGTGGAGCGGAACCAGAGCGCACCGTCCTGCTCGTAGATGTGGCCGCCGTCGCGCAGCCGGTCGATGGCTCTCTCGACCCAGCCCTCCGTGTGCAGCGAGCCCTCCGTCTTCCAGACATCGAAGCGGACGCCGAGCGCTGCCAGGCTGGCCTCGATCCCTGCCCGGACCTGCTGTCCTGCCCACGCGCCGATGATCGCGTCGCGTTCCGCGCCAGCCTCGATGGCGCCGCCCCAGATCTCCTCGGGAAGCTCCTGTGCCAGCTCACGCACGTACTCGCCGTGATAACCGTCCTGCGGGATGGACTGGTTCGTGCGGTGAGCTGCGATGGACGCACCCAGCATCACGATCTGACGGTTCGTATCGTTGAAGTAGTACTCGCGCGTGACCCTGTGTCCGGCCGCCTCAAGCACGCGGGAGAGCAGGTCTCCCACGAATGCGCCGCGAGCGTTGCCGACGGTCAAGGGGCCGGTGGGATTGGCAGAGAGGAACTCGACGTTGATGGCCTGCGGCCGGGGCGCGGCGACGCGGCCGAAGTGCATCCCGGCGCGGCGGACGCCGTCAAGGCCGCCCTCCAGCGTCGCGGGCGCGAGCCGCAGGTTGATGAAACCGGGAACGGCCACGTCCGCGCTGACGATGGGACCGGCCTCGCCAATCGACCCGTCCGCGTTCAGCGCGTCGACGAGAGCCGCGGCGATCTGCATCGGCGGACGTCGCAGCGGGCGAGCCAGCTTCATGGCCAGGTTCGTGGCGAGGTCGCCATGTTCCGGGTTCTGCGGGCGCGCCAGCTCGACCGGCGTGGCGTCGCTCCCTTCTGGCAGGGCGGGCAACGCGCCCTCCGCCTGAGCACGCTGCCATGCCGCGCGCACTCGCTCGCGGATCAGGCTACGCATGGGACTCTCCGGCTGGGGCATCGGCTGCGTTTCTCTCACGGCGGCGGCGGGAGCGCAGCGTACCGCAGCGGCCGAGTGATCAGCCGACCTCGACCTTGAGGCCGGGCACGGCCAGGTCCACGGGACCGGCGTAGATGGTCCGGGCGACGTCGGCGGCGCCCGCCGGATCGTGCTCGTCGAGGATGTGCGTGAGGATCAGCCGCGCAGCACGGCCATCCCGCGCCACGGTCGCTGCCTGATGCGCGGTCAGGTGAGCCGCCTCCGCTGCGATGGTGCCGGACGAGCCCCACGACGCTTCGCACAACAGCGTGTCACCGGGTCGCACCAGGGCCTGGACATCCTCGGGCCGGCCGCAGTCGCCGGAGTAGACGAGCCCCGGCTCCTGCTCGGGCGCGTCAGCCCGGGTGACGCGGAAGCCAAAGCTGTTGAGCGCGTGGCTCACCGGCCGCACTTCTACCTGCAGCGTGCCCAGCCGGATCGTGCCGATGGCCAGATCGCGTCCGGGCATGCCGTCGAGGAAGCCCTCCTCACCCATCAGCGCGCTGAGCCGGGCCCGCAGGAGGGCCGGAGCGTGGAGCTGGACGGAGTGCGGTCGGTCCATGCCGTAGCGCAGATAGTGGCGCAGTGGCACCAGGTCGATGCCGTGATCGGGGTGGAGGTGGCTGATGAGGACGCCGCCCAGGGTCGACGGCTCGCGGTGGGCGCCCAGCGCTGCGAAGGCGCCCTGGCCGATGTCCAGCAGGATACCCTCATCACCGGACTCCACCAGGTAACAGGAGGCGGCGTGACCGGGGCGCAGCGCGTAAGCCGGGGCGCACCCCACGACCGTCAGCCGGAGGCCCGCCGGACCGTCTGCCATCGCCGACACCCTCAGTCTTGTCCGGGAGCCCAGCAGTCGGGCACTCGGTCCACGAACTCTTCCAGCGAGTCGACCACCAGCGCTGCCTGCGGAGGGGCGGTCCGGCTGATGACGCCCCAGGGGCCTCGTCGCAACCAGACAGCGCGCATGCCCGCGGCGGCGGCGGGCAGCACATCGTTGTCCAGCCGGTCACCGATGTAGACCACCTGCTCCGGATGGGGATCCCCCATCAGCTGAAGCGCCCGTGCGAAGAAGGCCTGATCGGGCTTGTGAACGGCCATCTCGTCGCTCATGGCCATGACCTCCGCCTCGACCCCGATAGCGCGCAGCTCCGCCGTCCGCGAAGCCGGCTGGTTGGCCACGATGGAGATGCGGTACCCAGCGCGTCGCAGCGACTCCAGGGCGGGGAGGGCGTCGGGGTACAGGTCGATCGGCTGGAATCCCCCATATTCCACCTGGACACGGTCCATCGAGCTGAGCCAGTCCGGCCGTGCCACCAGGTCGAAGACGTGGCGATGCTCACCGCCTCGTGCGATGGCCGCCCCGAAGGCGCTCATGAAGGTGAGTCGGGGGATGCCCAGGACATCCGCCCAGATGCTCCACAGGCGCGTCTCATCGATGAGCGTCTCGCCCACGTCGAGGCAGACCCAGCGCGCTGTCGTCCCCGTCACGCTCCGGCCGGCACGGTCTTCAGATGACGCGCAGGTCACGACCGACCTGCTCGAAGGCCTCCAGGCAGGTCTCCAGCTGCTCGCGCGTGTGCTCGCTGGAAACGATGGTGCGCAGTCTCGCCTTGTCTAGGGCCACGGTCGGGAAGACCACCGAGGTGGCGAAGATGCCGCGTTCGAAGAGCGCCCGCGTCATGCGCTGGGCGGTCTCAGCCTGGCCCACCATGATGGGCGTGATGGGCGTCTCGCTGATGCCCGTGTCGAAGCCCAGCGCTGCCAGGCCGCCCTTGAAGAAGCGCGTGTTCTCCCACAGCCGCTCGATGCGCTCGGGCTCCATCTCCAGCACGTCCA
>JALZLU010000056.1 GCA_030858685.1 Chloroflexota bacterium
GAGGTCTGTGCCTGCGACTTCACATCGTGCTGTGACGTCTCGCAGCCGACGATCTCGCACCACCTCAAGGTGCTGCGTGAGGCGGACGTGATCGAGGGAGAACGGCGCGGGACGTGGATCTTCTATCGCTTGCGTCCCGAAGCGGCGGCACGGCTGGCTAGGATCGCGGCCCTCATCGAGGCTGGCGCCGGCACGGCACAGGCTTCGACCCGGCTGCCCGTGCTGCCGGTGCTGCCTGCCTGATGATCGGCTACCACGCCAGCCACGAGGAGAACGGCCCGAGCGACCTGCTGCGCTACGTCCGCCGCGCCGAACAGGCAGGCTTCGAGGCGGCCATGTGCTCCGATCACTTTCACCCGTGGGGCGAGCAGCAGGGCCACAGTGCCTTCGCCTGGTCGTGGCTGGGCGCCGCCATGCAGGCTACGAACCTGTCCTTCGGGACCGTCAACGCACCGGGTCAGCGCTACCACCCGGCGGTCATCGCCCAAGCCGCCGCGACGCTGGCCTCCATGTTCCCGAGTCGCTTCTGGGTGGCGGTGGGCAGCGGGGAGGCGCTCAACGAGTCCATCACCGGCGACCCATGGCCGCTCAAGTCGCTGCGCAACGACCGCCTGCTGGAGTGCGTGCAGGTGATGCGCGCCTTGTGGGCGGGCGAGACGGTCACGCATCACGGCCTGGTGAGGGTGGAGGAGGCCAAGCTCTACACGCGACCGGCGGAGCCGCCGATGATCGTGGGCGCGGCCATCACGCCGGCCACGGCGCGCTGGATGAGCGACTGGGCGGACGCGCTCATCACGGTGGCGGGCAGCCGCGAGGAGATGCAGCAGGTCATCGATGCGTTCCGAGCGGGCGGCGGCGCGGAGAAGCCCGTCTTCCTGCAGGTCCACCTGGCGTCCGCCACGGACGAACGCGAAGCGCAGCGACAGGCCATGACGCGCTGGCGATTCAGCGCCCTTGACACGACCGTCCTCGCGGACCTGCGACTGCCCGCGCAGTTCGATGCCGCTTCCGCCCATGTTCGCCCTGAGGACCTGGCCGACGGCGTGCGCATCTCATCGGACCCGGAGCGACACCTCGAGTGGCTCCAGGAGGACCTGGACATGGGCTACGAGCGCATCTACCTGCACGAAGTCGGCCCGGATCAGGAGCGGTTCATCGATCTCTTCGGCGAGCGAGTGCTACCCGGCCTCAATCCTCGGTCCTGAGCAGGTCCGGCGGCACCAGCCAGCGCAGGACCCCGCCGCCCGGCCGAAGCGGCCGCTCCACGTCGAGGCGTGCCAGGGCGCCCTTCTTCATGGGGATGCGCGATGCGCCGCAGAGCATCGCCACCAGGGCGGAAAAGTCGGGGTCGTGCCCCACGAACACGGGCCGCTCCGCGTCGAGTTCGCCCAGGATCTCATCCAGGCGTCCCAGGCCCAGGTCGCCTGCCAGACGTGGGTTCACGACCACCTCGGTCCGTAGCGCCTTGGCCACCAGCTCGGCGGTCTCCAGGGCGCGGACCAGGGGGCTGCTCACCAGCGCGTCGGGCTTCAGTCCGACGGCACGCATGAAGCTCCCCAGGCGCTTGGCCTGACGCCTGCCCTTGCGAGTCAGCGGCCGGCTGTCGTCATCCCCCTCCCAGTCGGCGGGATCGCCGGCATGTGCGTGCCGCAGCAGGTATAGCTCGATGGGTCCGGTGCTCACCGAGGGACGGTCGCGAGATCGGTCTCCGCGCGGCGGGCTTCTGCCCGTGAGCGCACGGCGATGGGTACGAACTGTGCGATCCGATTCCCGATCTGGGTAAACACCCGACGGTAGACCGCCAGCTGCTCCTCCTCCGTGCCGCTCATTTCTGAGGGATCCTCGTATCCCCAGTGAAGGGATTCGCCACTGCCGGGGAAGACGGGACACGCCTGACGCGCCTGATCGCAGACGGTGATGACATAGTCGAAGCGCTGGCCCAGGAACTCATCGACGGACTTGGAGCGAAGGGCGGAAGTGTCGAAGCCGCCGTCCTGGAGCACGCGCAGGGTGAGCGGCCGGACGACGGATGGTTCAGTCCCGGCAGAGAAGACCTCGAATGCCTCACCGCCCTTGTGGCGGAGCAGGACCTCCGACATCACGCTGCGAGCCGAGTTGTGGGTACAGACGAACAGGACGCGGATCGGTGCGTCCGCCTGAGCCATGGCTGCGGAGGAGTCGGTCATGGGTTGAGGTCCTCGATGTCGCCGGTGGCGAGGAAGACGACGTCCTCCGCGATGTTCGTGACGCGGTCGCCGATGCGCTCCAGGTAGTGCGCTGCGAACAGGACCCGCGCACCCCGGTCGACATTGGCCGGATCGGTCCGCATCAGGGCCAGCACCTCATCGAAGGTGCTGTGGTACATGTGGTCGACATCGTCGTCCCGGGCCGCCACCTCGCGCGCGGTGACCTGGTCGATGTCCACCAGGGCGCGCAGGACATCACGCACCTGCTGCGCGCAGAGTTCGCCCATCTCGGGCAGTCCAAGGTAACCACCGAGCGGTGCTTCTGGGGCCAGCTTGCGCACCTGCTTGGCCACCGAGGAGGCGTGGTCGCCCATGCGCTCCAGCTCGTACGTCACATGGTCCAGTGCCAGCAGGAAGCGAAGGTCACGCGCCACCGGCTGCTGCGTGGCGATGGTTCGTGCGATCAGCGAGGAGATACCGCGCTGCGCCTCATTGATGCGGCCATCGCCCACGATGACGGCCGTGGCCGCTTCGGCATCATGTGCCTTGAGCGCGGCGATGGCCGCCCTGATCTGGTCCGCCACGAGGCTGCCCAGTCGGAGCACGTTGTCCTTGATCTCGCGCTCTTCCCGGTCCAGCGTCTCGCGCGGCGCCTGCCGCACCGGACGCTGCTCCTCGCGGCCGGTCCCCGCCCGCTCCACGATCTGGTCGATCTGCTCACGCACGAATTCGACAGGATCGTCCTTCGTATCGCTGAACGAGGCGCCCTCCGGGTCGCGCTCCACGTGCTGCATGGTTTATTCCCTCTAGCCGAAGCGACCGGAGACGTAGTCTTCGGTCATCTGGTTCTTGGGATTGGTGAAGATCTCGCTGGTGGCACCTTTCTCCACCATGTATCCGGCGCGGTCATCGCCCATGTTGAGGAAGACGGTCTCATCGGAGGCGCGTGCCGCCTGCTGCATGTTGTGGGTCACGATGAGGATGGTGTAGCGCTTCTTCAGGTCCATCATCAGCTCTTCGATCTGGAGCGTGGCGCGCGGATCCAGCGCTGAGCAGGGCTCGTCCATGAGGATCACGTCCGGCTCCACGGCGATGGCGCGAGCGATGCAGAGGCGCTGCTGCTGCCCGCCAGAAAGAGCCATGCCGGATTGCTTGAGCTTGTCCTTGACCTCGTCCCACAGCGCGGCACGCCGCAGCGAACCCTCGACCAGCTCGTCCAGCTTTCCCTTGAAGCCGTTGACGCGAGGTCCGAAGGCGATGTTGTCGTAGATCGTCTTGGGGAATGGGTTGGGTTTCTGGAAGACCATGCCGATACGACGGCGGACCTCGACAGCATCGACCCGCGGCCCGTACAGGTCCTCGTCGTGATACAGCACCTTGCCCTCGACGCGCGCCCCTGGGATCAGGTCGTTCATGCGGTTGATGGCGCGCAGGAGGGTGCTCTTGCCACAGCCCGAGGGCCCGATCAGCGCGGTGATGGCGTTGGTCCGCACCTCCACGTCGATCTCACGAACGGCACGGAAGTCGCCGTAGTAGCAGGAGACGTTCTGAAGAGCCAGGACCGGTGGCCCGGCCTCGGGCACGGGCGTCGGGCTGGCACTCTCGATTCGCACGTTTACGGCTCGATCCTGCTGCGGAGCGGTGGCGGTGGTCATGGTAGGTCCTCGGTCGCTGGGCTGGAGCGTTTGGTCATCGGTCACCAAGCGCGCTCGTATCGGTTACGCAGGTAGATGGCCAAGGCGTTCGCTGCAAGGGTTACCCCGAGCAGGATGATGATGGCCGCCGCCGCGATGTCCCTGAAGGCGTCCGAGGGCTGACGCGTCCAGTTGAAGATGACCATGGGCAGGGCCGTGTAGGAGCCGAAGAGCTGCTCGACAAAGTCCTGGTTGCCACTCG
>JALZLU010000435.1 GCA_030858685.1 Chloroflexota bacterium
GTTGCTGGCATGTGCCAGCAACCGGCGCTTTCGTGACTACCCTGGAAATCGGTCGCTTATGCGCCGAGGGCGTTGAACTTGCTCATGAGGCGGGACTTGCGACGCGCGGCATTGTTCTTGTGGATGACGCCCTTGGCCCACACCCGATCGAGCGTGCTAGTCGCCGTGAGCACGGCTTCCTGGGCGGCGGCCTTGTCGCCGGAGGCGATGGCCAGTTCGGCCTTCTTCACCAGGGTGCGAGCGGCGGAGCGATACGGGCGATTCTGGACGCGGCGGCGCTCTGAAACCAGGATGCGTTTCTTGGCGGATTTGCTATTAGCCAAACTGGACCTTCCTCATACATCGCAAACCGCCGGTGAACCGGGACGTTCGCGTGGAGTTCGAGACGGAGCACACAACAAAAGCGCCCGGTGGGCGGGCAACTCCGGGAATCATACCAGATTGTTGCGGGAGTGGGCCATTTGAGAGGAGTGGCGGGGTGTGATTAGGAATTGTCGGAGGAAGTGATACCCTCCGGGTCTCTGTTGGCACATGAGACACCGTGGCGCCGGGCCACGAGGAGGGTATCACGCCATGGACGATAGCACGTTCCCCGCCGTGCTGGCCGACCTCTGTCGCGAATTGCAGGACCTGCTGGGCTGGGTGAGCCAGACACCGGAGTTGGACCTGGGCACCGCCGAAACCGAGACCCTGGCCCGCCTGCGGACGATTGGCGCCCGCCTGCTGGAAACGGGCTTCGCCGCCCGCGCCACGGCAGAACGGGGTGGGCGACAGATCTGTGGCTGTGGGACACGGATGCACCTCGACGGTCATCGGGCGAAAGGCGTGCAGACCTTGTTGGGCTGGATCACCGTCTGCCGAGCCACCTACCACTGTCCTGCCTGCGGTGCACGCACGACTCCCTGGGACACCCGGCTTGGACTCGGTCGGGATAGCCACAGTCCGGGGGTGCGCCGCTTGGCCAGCCGGTGCGGGGCCCTGCTCCCCTTCGCCCAGGCGGCGGCCACGCTGCGTGAGACGGCAGGGATCCACCTCTCGCCCAGCACGGTGCGAACGGTTACCGAAGCCGTCGGGGCGGTCCGCGAGGCCACGATCCAGGGGGACATCGTGACCGCCTGGGCCCAGGGCTGGGAGGATGGATCAGCGTCACCGCCGGCCCGCTGTTACGTGGCGCTGGACGGCGTGCGCATCCTCGGCACCGACGGCGAGGGCCGCGAGGTCAAGCTGGGCCGGGTCGTGCCCGTCCACCAGACCGCTCAGGGCGAGCGGCGCGGGCCGAGCCGGTATGCGGTCGGCCTGGAACCGGCCGCCGCCTTCGGGCGACGGCTGGCGGTGGTGGCCCACACCGTCCAGGCGGAAGGCGCGTCCCAGTTGGCGGTCCTCGGCGATGGGGCGGCCTGGATCTGGAATTTGGCCGACGAACACTTCCCGCGGGCGGTCCAGATCGTTGACTGGTACCACGCCAGCGAACGGATCTGGGACCTGGGCCGCGCCCTGCACGGCGCCGAGACGCCCGAAACGACGGCCTGGGTGGCGCGCCAGCTGGATCGCCTGGCCTTGGGAGACGCGGCGGCGCTCGCCACGGAGTGGGCACAACTCCCACTTCGCGGGGAGGTGGCGAGCATCCGCGACGCGCAGGTGACGTATTTCACCAACCAGGCTCCACGCATGGCCTACGATCGGTATCGGGCGGACGGCTGGGACATCGGCAGCGGCATGATCGAGAGCGGCTGCAAAACGGTGATCGGGCAGCGGCAGAAAGGATCCGGCATGCGCTGGACGGACGCCGGTGCCCAAACGGTGGCCAACGTCCGCCTGCTCCTATTCAATGCCGAATGGGATGACTATTGGGCTGCCGCCTGACCGACGATTCTCAATCACACCCAGGGCGCGGCGGAAGGAATACTGGCATGGCATATTGGCGGACGGGCCGGCAGACTGGATCCGGCTTCCGCGTTCGAAGCGGGCGGAGCAAGCATCACTGCGCTGCCACAGCCGTCCATGCCATGAGGGGATGCGACAGGATTGGCCGGGTTCGGTAGGATGGCCTGTGTACATGGAACCAGCGCGGCATCCAACGGAAGGAGGCAACATGGCGACGGTGGTGTTGCTGGGAACGCTCGATACCAAGGGAGCGGAATACGCCTGGCTTCGCGAACGGATCGAGGCGGCTGGGTGCGAGGTCGTCCTGGTCGATGCGGGCGTCCTGAACGAACCAAGAACGACACCGGACGTCACCCGCGAGGAGGTCGCGGGGTTGGCCGGCACGACGATCGCCGAGCTCGTGGCCGCCGGCGACCGGGGCGCAGCGGTCGCGACAATGGGGGAGGGCGCGGCCCAGATCGTGACCCGGCTCCACGAAGAGGGCCGATTGCACGGAATTCTCGCGCTGGGCGGCTCGGGCGGGACATCCCTGGCGACGCGCGCAATGCAGGCGCTCGCGGTCG
>JALZLU010000452.1 GCA_030858685.1 Chloroflexota bacterium
GGATGATCGAGTCGAGGTCGCGGTCCATGCGCGAGTGGTCGTCTGAACCGGCTCCGCGCGGTGGCTCCGACAGGTTGTTCTGCGGCAAGTGACCAAGGATCCGCCGCGCCAGCGCCAACGCCTGTGCTTCATCCGGCGCGGCCAGGTGGGCCACGCCGCTGATGGTCGTGTGCGTGGTCGCGCCGCCCAGCCATTCGCGGTCGACCTCCTCGTGCGTCACGGTGCGCACGACGTCCGGGCCAGTGACGAACATGTAGCTGGTGCCTTCGACCATGATCGTGATGTCCGTGATGGCCGGCGAGTAGACCGCTCCCCCGGCGCAGGGACCCATCACCAGGGAGATCTGCGGCACGACGCCGGAAGCCATGGTGTTGCGCAGGAAGATGTCGGCATAGCCGCCCAGCGACACGACTCCCTCCTGGATCCGCGCTCCACCAGAGTCGTTGAGACCGATGATGGGTGCTCCGACCTTCATCGCCAGATCCATGACCTTGCATATCTTCTCGGCGTGGGTCTCGGACAGCGACCCGCCGAAGACCGTGAAGTCCTGGCTGAAGACGAAGACCAAACGGCCGTCGATGGTGCCGTGGCCCGTCACCACGCCGTCGCCCAGGTAGCGCTGTGACTCCAGACCGAAGTCTGTGGCGCGATGCGTAACGAAGGCGTCGAACTCGACCAACGAATCCGGATCAAGCAGCAAGTCGAGTCGCTCCCTGGCCGTCAGCTTGCCGCGCTCATGCTGCTGGTCGATGCGCTGCTGGCCACCACCCAGAAGGGCCTCGCTGCGCATCTGCCGCAACCGCTCGACCTGCTCGCCGTCCGTCGCCAAGCCACCCTCACTACTGATCGACGTGTGCCCCGAGAGCGCGCCGTATCGTACCAGCGTGCCTCGCCCGTCCCCGTGGCAGTGCGCTGAGATCGAGTTGTCCACCGATTCGGTGGACGAACTGCCTGGAATGTGGATAACCAACCGTCGGGCGGTGCCAGGAAGTTTGCTACATTCGACCTGCACACGCCGCCGCTTGCCGCGACGAAGGCGCTGCGCTACGAGAGGGAACGCCTTGGTCCGAGTCATCTCTATCGCTAACCAGAAGGGCGGGGTCGGCAAGACGACCACCGCCATCAACCTCGCCGGCTCACTCGCGGAGCATGGGTACCGGATCCTGTGCATCGACATGGATGCTCAGGCCAATCTCACGGTGGGGCTTGGGCTAAACCCGCGCACCATCGACCGTTCCATCGCCAACGTCCTCATCGACTCCGATGTCTCCCTCCAGGACATCGTGGTCCCGACACAGACGACAGGCATCGACGTGGCTCCCTCGGACATCGACCTGTCGGCCACGGAGAACACGCTTTTCAGCGCCATTGGACGCGAGCATGCTCTTCGCGAGGCCATCGCGGAATGGGCTGGCGGCCACTACGACTACATCCTGATCGACTGCCCGCCTACGCTCGGCCTGCTGACCATCAATGCGCTGGTGGCCTCAGAGAGCGTCATCATCCCGGTCCAGACGCAGTACTACGCTCTCAAGGGGTTCAACGCACTGGTCAACGTGATCAACCAGATCCGCAACCGGGGGCTCAACGCAGACCTGCACATCCTGGGCCTGCTGCCGACCTTCTTCGACGGCCGCACCCTGCTGGGGCGAGACATGCTCGAGGAACTGAAATCCATGGGGGACCACCACATCTTCGAAAACATGATCAAGCAGACGGTCCGACTCGGTGAAGCACCGCTGGTCGGGCGACCCGTGACGGCCTACGCCACGAGTTCAGACGCGGCCCGCGCATATCGGGGGCTGGCGCGGGAGGTGATGGAACTTGCCTAGGCCAGATTTCAGGAGCCAGGCGGCGCAGCGACTCTCCGAGGAGCGGGAGCTGTCGCCACAGATCATCAGCCTCCTATCGCCGGACCCGCATGGCAAGGGTCATACGTCGGTGCGCACCGTTCCGCTTGAGCGCATCGACCCCAACCCGCAACAGCCGCGCATGACATTCGATGAGGACACGCTGCGGGAGCTCGCCGCGTCGATCACGGAACACGGCGTACTCCAGCCCATCCTCATCCGCCCGGGTGAAGAAGGCCGCTATCAGTTGGTCGCGGGGGAGCGCCGCTGGCGTGCGGCACGCATCGCCGGCCTACGTGAGATCCCCGCCCTCATCGAAGAGATCGATGACGACACGGCACTGGAGATCTCGATCATCGAGAACTTGCAGCGAGAGGATCTTTCGCCCCTGGACGAGGCGCTGATGTACGAGCGCATGACCACTGATCATGGCTATAGCCTCAGACGCCTCGCCCAGAAGCTGGGCAAGGACAAGGGCTACATCGAGAATCGCCTGCGGCTGGCCGATGCCCCAGCGGAGATTAAGCAACTCGTGTCTTTGCGCAAAGACACCCTCTCGCACGCCTATGAGTTGCTCAAAGTCGAAGACCCGAAGAAGCGACGGAAGCTGGCCGAGCAGGTGGGCAGGGGCGAGTTGAGCCTGGTCAAGCTGCGCGAGCGCATCGACGGTCGACCGCCTCGCCAGTCGGAAACCGGGGTTGATATCGCCGCGCCAGTCTTCGAGGATGAGCCAGAGCCCGGCGACGTGGCTGTAACCGACGCGCCCGTCGCGGACGACTCGCTCATCGCCGCGAAGGCTCATCTTGGGGAAGCCCTTGACGAACTCTCGGCGATCCTTCAGTCGCAGGCGGCCCTGTCCGACATCGACGCCACCGACCGGCAGAACCTGGCCAAGTACCTGACCATCGCCAAACTCCGCCTGGAGAATGCCATCACCCAGGTTCGGTTGATGGAGTCGCGACCCTAGATCGCGGCGGCCAGCCAGCCGATCCCCACGAGAACGATGGAGCTGGCTTGCGCACGCCAGCCCCACTCCCGGCGTTCAAGGTCGAGCGAGCCTGACCACCACCAGCCTGCCGCCGCTACCAGGCTCCCGACCGCAACGAACGACAGCGCGGTGTCCGGACGGGAGCCATCGGCGACCATGCTCAGCCAGGCGATACCGTGGATGACCGCTTGCAAGAGCCCAAGGGCCACCAGGGTCGCTCCACGACCCAGCCGCACCGCCGGTCCACGCACGCCAGTCAGGGAGTCCGCCTCGAGATCGACCAGCCCGTTCGCAAGTTGCAGCGTCGGACCCGCGAGTGCAGCGATGGGCAACAGGAGTTCTGATCGCGGCGGCAGACCGCCGGCGACGCCCCACCACCCATAGACCGGTACGGCCATGAAGGCAACGGCGTAGCAGAGCCCGGCATATGGCGTCGGCTTGAGCACGAAGTCGTAGGCCAGCCCAGCCGCGAGTACCGCGAGACCCAGCCCGGCCACGACCGGCCCTCCGGCCAGGAGTGACAGGACGATGCCCCCTAGTCCGGCGGCTGTGCCGACGGCGGCCGCGGCTAGCCGCGAGATCGCCCCGGACGGAATGGGCTTGAACGGCTTGACCAGCGCGTCGACAGGTGCATCAACGACATCGTTGACCGCCCCGATCGAAGCCTGGATGGCGAACATGCCCAACCCCAACAGCGCTGCTTGCTCGAGCGCCCCTCCGGCCACCAACGCCAGCGAGGAAACCAGCAGCGCGTTCAGCAGCGACGGAAACGGATGGAGCAGAGCGACTGACCGCCACGCGAACGGCAGGCGGGCCAGGACGCGGCCGCCGGGAGTCAGTGCCGCGACCCGATCGCGATTCAGAGGAAGACGATCTCGTGGAAGTTGTCACTCAGGTAGGTCACCAGCCGCTCCCTGGCATCAGGCAGTTCGGCTCGAACGCCTGAGACCAGGTGATGAAGGGATATCGCTGGAACCATCAACCGCCCGTCGGCGGTCCGCCCGAACGTGGCAGGAGCCCCACCCCCCGCCGCGAACACCCGCTCCAGCTCTCTCTCGCTCAGGCCGCTCGACTGGCGGAATGTGTCGAGCACCTTGATGACGCCGATCCTGATGCTCAGGTCACGCATGAGTTCCGCCGACCAGGCGTCGATGGCTTCCTCGGGTTGCTCATCGAGCCGTCGGCGATATTCGGCAGGGTCGGCCGAGAGTCCGGTCTCGGACACAGGTGCTCCCTTCGGGGTGGAGGTGACTGGCGCGATGATACCCGGCCGTCGACGGCTCGACAGCCAGGTCTGCGAGGGCAGGCCTCGCTCAGGTCGTGCGGCGGAACACCCGCAGGAAGCCCAGGATGATCAGCTCTACGATGGTCCAGCCGATGAGCGCCACTATGGCCGCCACATCCAGTTCCGTGCTGCCAGCCGGGATCTGACTTCGTCCGAGGATCCCGCGGAAGGGCGCCACGAAGAGGTCGCTGACGTCATAGATGAGAGCCACAAGGTCGTTGCCCTGCCGCGCCGCCACGAGCAGCAGCACGATGCGCAGGATGAGCAGACCCTGGATGAGCGCGAAGAGGAAGATGATCAGCCGCTGCAGGACGCTGCTGCCATTGGAACGGTACGTGACCTCGCTCTGCGAGACGCTCGTTGGAGCGACCGGTGCGACCACGTCTGTGC
>JALZLU010000461.1 GCA_030858685.1 Chloroflexota bacterium
GACTGCCTGTTGCAGGCTCAGCCGATGTCGTTATGCTCCCGAGCAGTCGTGAGGCGTCTGATGCTGGCCATGTACGTGTCCGGAGCGGTGCTCGTCGGATGTTCCGGGAGCGCCGTCACGGGATCACCCGGTGAGGCATCTCCGGTCGGGTCGCCAGCGCTACCTGCCACGCCGACGGCGAGCCCCATGCGCGCGCCTACGGCGCGCAGCGCGCCCCGCTCGTTCCGCTACGTCGCCCTGGGCGACTCATACACCATCGGCACCGCGGTCAAGGCCCGCAGCCGATGGCCCGATCAGCTGGTACGTGCTCTTCGGCCTGATGTCTCCCTGGAGCTGGAGGCGAACCTCGGGGTCAACGGCAAGACCTCAGCCGAGCTGATCGAGGAGCAACTGCCGCAGCTGGACGGCCTTGAGGCCGACTTCGTGACCGTCCTGATCGGCGTCAACGATGTGTTTCAGGGCGGCGATGCCGACACGTATCAGGCCAACGTCCGCACCATCCTTGACGACCTGCGCGAGCGGCTGCCAGCCAGGCGCATCCTGGTCGTCTCGACGCCCGATTACACGCTCACGCCGGAAGGGGCCAAGGACGTCCATGCCGCTGCGAAGAGGTCGGAGATCGCTCGCTTCAACGAGATCTTGCACGAAGAGACGATGGCGCGAGGCATCGGCTGGGTGGACATCAGCGACGTTGCCGATGACGTGCCGAGTGATCCTTCACTGGTCGCTCGGGACGGGCTTCATCCCAGCGCCAAGCAGTACTCGGGCTGGGTGGAGCTCATCGCGCCGGTCGCTCGCGCGCTGCTCACGGAGGACGAGTAGTCAGCGCAGCCAGTGCCGCGGAGGGCTTGGTCGCCCCACTTCATCGCCGGTTGTGATGCGTCTGCAAGCCGCCTGCCCGCCGGTCCGGAGCGGCCGGAACCGCCGACGGGGGATAGTCACGGCTACGACTTCATGAGGAGAACCAAATGGCTTTCGACTTCCTGGACGGCATCCGCCGTCGCGCGTCATCCGTGGACATGCCCGACCGCCGCGAATTCTCTCTGCCGGACATCGACCTGAAGAACATCGAGCTCCCCAAGATCGACCTGCACGACCTTCCCCGACCTGACCTGGCAGCCGCGGGTCGAGCCGTCGGCGAGGGCGTCGGCGCGCTCGGCAAGCGCATCGATGAGATCGGTCGCGACATGCGCCAGGTGCGCGTCGTCAAGGGACCGGAGCCGCGCGTGGCTCCCGCCGCCGGCATCGCCCTGCTGGGTGGTATCGGGGCCGGCATGGGTCTGATGTACTTCATGGACCCGCGCGTCGGCCAGCAGCGCCGAGACCGGCTGGTCAGCCGCATCAAGGGCCTCTTCGGACAGGCCAAGCAGGCCGTCAACGACCGTCGCGGCGCCACGCAGAGTGATTGGGACGACATCGGAACGGGCGAGACCGAAGGGTCATTCGGGTCTGACACCAGCTTGTCTTCCGATCCGTTCTTGGCCAGCCCCGCGAGCGCATCTCCACTGAGCGCGTCTTCCGTCGACTCATCCCTCGAGAGCGATCCCCTCGACTCGCCGGAGCTTGCCGAGTCGCGCATCTAGGATTTTCTCCGGGCCAGCCACGTGCTAGTCTGGAGGCCGACTTGCACCGGCCCTGAGAGGCCGGTCCCTCGGTCCTGAGAGGCCGGGCAAGGAGGGCCTTCGATCGGATCGTCCAACGACCACCGACCCAGTCCGGGCGGTGGTCGTTCCATGTCCGACTCGGTGGTCGACCCGCGCATCGGCTCGGCTGGTCCAGCGCTCCTGGCGCTGGAGGACGGCACGGTCTTTCGCGGCTACGCGTTCGGGTCTGCGCGGTCCAGCGGTGGCGACGTCGTCGTGAATACGAGCCCCACCGGCTATCAAGAGGTCTGCACGGACCCGTCCTATGCCGGCCAGCTCGTGGTGATGACGCATCCGCTCATCGGCAACCATGGCCGGACCATCGCTGACGACCAGTCATCGCGGCCATGGCTTCGTGGCCTCATCGTGGCCAACGCCACGGCTGCCGTCATCGACGACGCTCGACAGCTGGTGCACCTTCTCCGAGAACGGGGAGTGCCGGCCATCGCCGGTCTGGACACGCGCGCTGTGGCGCGCCATGTGCGCAGCAGCGGATCGCAGCGGGCGGTGATCACAGCCCCGGATGAGGTCGACCGCGAGGCGGCTGTGGCTGCCGCGCGGGCGGAACGGGCCTGGGAGGAACAGGACTTCGTGGCCCAGGTCTCCGCGGCTACCGTGCACGAGGTGGGCCACGGCGATCAGGTCGTGGCCGTCGTGGACTACGGCCTGAAGGAGGGCATCATCACGTCTCTGGTTCGGCGCGGCATCCGCGTCCGCGTCCTGCCGCACACGGCAGACATCGCCGAGGCGCTGGCCCCCGATGTCCGCGGAGTCGTCCTCTCGCCGGGCCCGGGCGATCCCGCGCGACTGGCGGGGCCGGTGGCCTTGGCGCGGGCGGCGATAGCCGACGGCCGTCCGCTGCTGGGAGTGTGCCTGGGACATCAGATCATCGGTCGCGCGGCGGGCGCCCAGACGCGACGGCTGCGCTACGGTCATCACGGCGCGAATCATCCGGTCCAGGATGTCGCCACCGGGCGCGTGCAGGTCACTGCCCAGAACCACGAGGTCGAGGTCATCGGGGAGAGCCTGCCGGCCTCCTCCGGGTTCTTCGTCAGCCAGCACAACCTGAACGATGGGTCGGTCGAGGGGCTGCGACATCGCACACTGCCCGTCGAGTCGGTGCAGTACCACCCTGAAGGCTCACCGGGGCCGCTCGACGCGATGGCCGTCTTCGATCGCTTCGTGGAGCGGCTGGCCAGGTGACGGTCGAATCGGCGAGGCAGTCGGCTGAGCGCGTCGTGAACACGGGCTCGGTAGCGGCAGCGGGGGAGGGGCTGCCGCGCAGCGTTTTGATCATCGGGTCCGGGCCGGTCATCATCGGCCAGGCGGCGGAGTTCGACTATGCCGGCACGCAGGCCTGCCGGGCGCTGCGTGACGAGGGCGTGCGGACCATCCTGCTCAACTCCAACCCCGCCACGATCATGACCGATCCGGGTGTGGCGGACGTCATCTACCTGGAACCGCTCACCGTGCCGGTGGTCGATCGCATCCTGGAGCGCGAGCGGCCGGACGGGCTGCTCTGTGGGTTGGGGGGTCAGACCGCGCTGAACCTCGCCGTGGAGCTGTCCCGCGCGGGAGTCCTGGAGCGGCACGGTGTGCGGCTGCTGGGCACGCCGCTGGAAGCCATCGAGATGGCCGAAGACCGCCAGCGCTTCAGGTCACTCCTGGACCGGATCGGCGAGCCGTACGCCCCATCGGACATCGTCGAGGGCGCCACGCTGGTGGAGCGGCAAGCGGCGGCGGATCGTGCCCTCGCCGGTATCGGCTTGCCGGCGGTCATCCGGCCGGCCTTCACGATGGGTGGTTCGGGCGGGGGCATCGTGACCACAGAGCCCGAGTATCGCGAGCGGGTCGCGGCCGGCCTGCGCGCAAGCCCCATCGGTCAGGTCATGGTCGAGCGCTGCCTGGTCGGCTGGCAGGAGATCGAGTACGAGGTGATGCGCGACGCGGACGACACGTGCATCGCGGTCTGCTCCATGGAGAACGTCGATCCGTTGGGCGTCCACACGGGCGACTCCATCGTGGTCGCCCCGGTCCAGACACTGTCCGACCCTGTGCATCAGCGATTGCGCTCTGCCGCCCTGAAGATCATCCGGGCATTGGGCGTGGAGGGCGGCTGCAACGTCCAGTTCGCGCTCTCGGCGGACGGGTCGGAGCACGCCGTCATCGAGGTCAACCCGCGCGTGTCGCGCTCCTCCGCGCTGGCCTCCAAGGCGACCGGCTATCCCATCGCCCGGGTCGCGGCCCAGATCGCCGTGGGGCGCCGCCTGGCGGAGATCCCCAACGCCATCACGGGCACCACGGTGGCGGCCTTCGAACCGGCGCTCGACTATGTCGTGGTCAAGCTGCCGCGCTTCCCCTTCGACCGATTCCCTGGTGCCGACCGCAGCCTGGGCAGCCAGATGAAGGCGACCGGCGAGGTGATGGCCATCGACCGGAACTTCGGGGCGGCACTCAACAAGGCGCTGCGCGGACTGGAGCAGTCGGGAGCGGGCTTCCTGGCAGAGGATCCGCTCTGGGTGGCGGAGGCGGACGAGCTGGCGGAGCCGGATGGCCGAGGCGACTCGCCCGGCGGGTCGGGCCCTAGTGAACGTACCGACCGCCTGCGTCTGTTCCTGGCGCCGTCTGATTCGCGTCTCTGGCGCGTCCTTGCTCTCCTCCGGCGGGGCGTGCCGGAGATGGATGTCGTGGCGGCCACCGGCATCACTCCGTGGTTCGTGGCGGAGATGGGGCGACTCGTGACGTTGGCGGCCCGGCTGAGCTTGGCCGGCGCCGACTTGCCCGACGACCTTCTGGTAGCTGCCAAGCGGGCCGGCTTCGGCGACCGAGACATCGCGCGGCTGGTCGGCGTGGCGGAGGGCGCCATCGCGCGCCGCCGAGTCGTGATGGGCCTGCGCCCCGGCTACTCCATGGTCGATACGTGCGCCGCGGAGTTCG
>JALZLU010000469.1 GCA_030858685.1 Chloroflexota bacterium
GCCACTCAGCCCGGGCCGAGCACCGAGCGGAAGACGCGGCCCGCCTTGAGATCCTCCAGCGCCTCGTTGGCCTCAGTCAGCGGTCGAATGCTCTCCACCAAGTGGTTCACGGCCAGCGTGCCATCGAGGTAGAGGTCGATGGCGTCGCGGATGTCGTCCGGGACGAAGCCGCGTGAGCCGAGGACGGACAACTCGCGCCAGAAGATGTCCACGGCGCGTGCCCGGAAGTAATCCAGGCTGGAGCCGATGAGGACCACTCGGCCGCCCGGGCCACCCATGGCGATGGCCTGCTCATCGACCGCCGCGGACCCCACGCACTGGATGACCACATCGGGTCCGTGCCCGCCGGTCAGCGCCTTCACGGCCGCCACGGGATCGCCGTCCTCAGCCGGAACCACCTCGTCTGCGCCCAGCTCACGTGCCAGCCGCAGCTTCGCCTGGGACCGCGTCACGGCGATCACCCGCGCTCCGAAGGCCTTGCCCAGTTGCACCGCGTTGGAGCCCAGGCCACCCACGCCAAGAACGACGAGCGTCTCCCCGGCCTGGAGACGCGCCACGCGCTTCAGGCCGTGGAGCGGCGTGGCCACGGCGTCCGTGAGCACCGCCAGTACGGCAGGCGGGACGGGTGCCCGGGGACGGATGAGTGCCGCCGGCGGCCGGAGCACGTACTCTGCGAAGGCCCCGTCCACGTCCACGCCCATGCGCCGCACGGCCGGGCTGATGTTGGGCCGGCCGCGAGCGGCCCAAGGGTCGCCCGGCGGGGTGGTGATGTAGTACAGCGCCACCTGGTCGCCCACCGCCACCTCGGTCACTCCATCGCCCAGCGCGTCCACCACGCCTGCCGCCTCGTGGCCTGGGATGACGGGCAGGGGAACAGCGTCGCCGAAGCCGCCCTTCTGCAGGAAGACGTCCGAGCCGCAAACCCCGCAGGCCTCGACCCGGACGCGGACCTCGCCAGTGCCTGGCTCGGGGATGGGTCGCCGCGTCTGGCGGAACGGTGCGCCGATGGCCGGCAGCTCGACCGCCCGCATCGTCTGGTCCGTCATGGACGGTTCAATACATCAGGAAGCCGCCGGACACGTTGAGCGTGGCTCCGGTGATGTACCTGGCGTGATCGGAGGCCAGGAACACCACGGGACCAGCCAGCTCCTCAGGTTCGGCCACGTAGCCCAGCGGCGTCTGCTTCTTCATCGATTCGTAGATCTCCGGCGCCAGGCCCGTCATGAGCATGGGCGTGTTGACCTGACCTGGCGAGACGCAATTGACCGTGATGCCATGCGCCCCGAACGTCCGCGCCAGGCCGCGGCACAGCGTGGTGACACCTCCTTTCGACGAGGCGTAGGCGACCGAGCCACCGAAGCCGCCGGTCCACCAGCCCTGCGAGCTGAAGAGGATGATGCGGCCGCCCCCGCCAGCGGCGATCATGGCGTTGCCGGCGGCCCGTGCCAGGAAGAAGGCCGACTTCACGTTGATGTCGTGCTGGAAGTCCCAATCATCCTCGGTCACCTCATCGAGCGAGCCACGGCGGCGCAGGACGGCGGCCAGGTTGGCCAGCACGTAGACCTCGCCGAGTTCGGCCCTGGCGCGCGCCACGAGCGCGTCATGCGAGGTCAGGTCGCGCAGGTCGGCCACCGCCGCGACATGGCCGCTGCCCTCCAGACCGCCCACCAGATCGTCCAGCCGCGCCTGGTCCAGGTCCACGGCCATGACCTTTGCACCGGCCGCCGCGAAGCCCTTGGCCACGGCCGCGCCGATGCCCCCGCTCGCGCCGGTCAGGATGACGCCGCGGCCCTCGAGCCCGGCGCCCACGCTCCATGTCATCTCGCTGCTCCCTGTGCCAGGACCTTCTCGCTGCGGTAGCGGTCGACGACTTCCTGCTGGACCTCGATACCCAGCCCGGGTCTGGTGGGCGGGTAGAACCAGCCGTCCCGATGCTCGATGGGCTCGGGCACCAGGTCGTGCTGCATCGGGTTCCGCAGCGGCTTGACCTCGATGAGCTTGAAGGCCGGCGAGCTGAAGCTCATGGCCAGGCTGGCCGCCGTGACGATGGCCGAGGACCAGCAGTGGGCGTTGGCCTGGCGGCGATAAGCCTCGATGCGCT
>JALZLU010000033.1 GCA_030858685.1 Chloroflexota bacterium
CCAAGGCGAGCACCGACCGATTGAGCGCCGCCAGCTCGATGAGCCCCTCCAGGTCCGGCGAGGACCACGCAGCGTCCATGTACCCTTCGCCGGCGCCTGCTTCCCCGTGAAGGAGGACGCGCACTGCCGCCCCGTCGTCGTGCAAGTGGACCTCGCCCTTGCGCTCCGAGGCTGGGTCGCCGAAGACGCGCCGTTGGCCATCCGGCAAGATCACGCTCAGACAGCCGACCTGGATGCGTGACAGGGCGGCCAGCCCCACGCGCTCAGCGATGGACATGACGGTCCGATCCGAGAGGCCGGATGCCCAGCCGGTCGACACCCTGCTGTTCATCGCGCGCCGTATCGCTGGAACGGGACGCCGCGACGCCACAGCTGGAGGGCGTGCCAGTGGATGAGGCCGATCGTGGTCAAGGTCACGAACGGGTGCCGCAAGAGCATCCGCAGCAGGGACCGGTCGGTCAGCGGCCGCCGCTCCAGGACCAGGCTCGTGGCAAGGACGGGAGTGTCACCCTTGCGCTCGTTGATGCCGATACGCAGGCGACCCGGCTCGTCCCGGACATGCACCGTGTACCCACCCTCCATCTCGATGAACGGTGATACGTAGAAGGCCTTCTCCATGGTGGCCTGGAAGTGCGGACCCTCGGGACTGGGACGAAGCGTGTACAGATGGCGCGCGAGATGGGTGTTGTGCACCTCGACGACGACCACGCGCAGATCCCCTGACACGTCGCGACACAGGTAGAAGCTGGCGGGGTTGAAGACATAGCCGAGCACACGCAGGTTCGTGACCAGGGTGATCTGCCAGCCCGTCGGATCCTCGCCGGCGTCACGCAGATGCTGCAAGACGGTCGCCCTGATGTCCCGTGTCGGCGGCGTCCAGTGGTCGCTGTCGCGGAACTGCAGGACGTTGCGTCGGTCGCGACTGACCAGGCGCAGCCTCCGAGCGACCTCATCTATCTCCGAGAGGTCCAGCGCGAAGTAGTAGACGTTGTGTTCCAGGCTGTACGTGACGGGCTGAGCGCGGCGGTGCCGCACCACGCCCTCGAGCAAGTGCGACCTCACGCGGCGACCTCCTGACGAACGGCGCCGATGCGTTCGGCTGCCTCGAAGCCCGAACGACAACCATCCTCATGGAAACCGTAGCCCAGGTGGGCTCCCGCGTAGAAGGTGCCGCGGTGTCCCTGGAGCCGCTTGATGGCCGACTGCGCCGCGAGCGACTGGAACGTGTAGAGAGGATGGCTGAACTCGCGAGCCACGATGACGTGCTCGTCGCGGACCAGATCGCCCGGGTTGACCGACACGAAGTATTGCGTCTCGCCGGGCAGTGACTGGAGGCGGTTCATGTGATACGTCATGGTCACGGCAGCACCCGGCGGGCGGCAAGCGTCCTGGTGGACGTTCCAGGATGACCACGCATCGCGGCGGGTGGGCATGACCCGGGGATCGGTGTGCAGCACGACCAGGTTGCGGTTGTACTCGAAGCCAGCCAGGGCGCTCCGCTCCGCGACATCCGCGTCGCCAAGAAGGGTCGCGGCATCGTCCGCGTGGGTGGCCATGACGACGGCGTCGAAGCGTTCGTGAGCCCCGCCGACGGTGCGGACCGACGCGCCGCGGGCGTCCCGAGTCACGGCGCTGACCGCATCGCCCGACCGGACGGCACCCGCTGGGAGCGTGGCGATGAGGCGATCGACGTACTCGTGGGAGCCGCCCATGACGGTCCGCCACGGGAGGGACCGCCCGATGCCGATGAGGCCGTGGTTGTCCAGGAAGCGGAGCAGATAGTCGAGCGGGTAGTCCAGGCTGCGACCAGGCGCCGTGGACCACACGGCGGCCGTTATGGGCACGAGGAAGTGGTCCCGAAACGCGGCCCCGAAGCCACGCTCCGAGAGGTACTGGCCAAGCGTCATGCCGCTCGGCGCGGGACCGTCCAGGATGGCCCGTGCCTCGCGATAGAAACGCAGGATGTCCGGGAACATTCGCAGGTGCGAGGGGCGTGCGGCAAGGCCCCGCTGGGCAAGGAAACCGCGTGCGCCACGCGTCCCGAACTGCACATCGCAGGCACCGCAGCTGGACGACAGCGACATGTCACTGGGCTGCGTCTCGACCTCCAGATCCGCGAATAGGCCCACCAGGCGCGGGTACGTCGGCTCGTTGTAGACGATGAAGCCCGTGTCCACGTCGAGCGGCCCCGTGGCGGTATCGACGGTCACCGTGGCGACGTGACCGCCTGGAGTCGGATCACCTTCGAACAGCGCGACGTCATGTCCTGCCTGCGCGACGGCATATGCCGCGGTCAGCCCGCTGACGCCTGCGCCCACGACCCCGATCCTCATCGCTGCGCGGCCGTCGCGCGCTCGTCGAGCGCTCGCTGCATCCCGCCCAGGGCGTCCTTGGCGACCTTCTTGAAGGCGCCGCGAGCGAAGGGCTGGAGCAGGCGCAACCAGCCGCCCAGCCGGATGTCCGCCGTGTAGTCGATGACCGTGCCGCTCGCCGTCTTCTCGAACAGGATCTCGTCGACGGCCGAGACGTTAGAACCCTCGCCGGTCAGGACCACCCGACTGGGGGGCTCCCAAGTCGTGATGCGGTACTCCATGGGCGCCACGCGGCCGCGCATGCGCACGCCGAGGCGGTAGCGCGCGCCGACGCCCAGCGGCCCCGCGTCGATCAGCTCGGAGCTCGCCACGCCCGGATCCCAAGTGGCCGAATTGGCGAAGTCGGCGATGAAGTCGAAGGTCTGCTCGAGGGGCAGGGTCGTCTCGATACGCTCACGCAGCCTGGTCATGTGGGCTCCATCTCCGGGTTGGTCATCCGTCCCCGGGCCGGGCACGAAAGGACGGCCATGAACATCAGATCGCTCATCGACGGAGTGCTGGAGCTGACCGTCATCGGAAGCTTCTCCCGCGTCGGCTATCAGGTCCGTCGCCGTCTATTCGGCTGGACCGCCCCGCCGGATCGGTCACTTGCCGGCAAGACCGCGCTCGTCACGGGCCCGACCTCCGGCCTGGGGCGAGTCACGGCCGACGCCTTCGCCGCCCTTGGTGCGCGAGTGATCCTGATGAGTCGCAGTGAGGACACCCTGCTGCGGGTGCGCGACGAGCTGAAGGCGACTCACGGCGAGGATCGTTTCCCGATCGTGGTCACTGACATGTCGTCCCTCGACTCGGTACGTGCGGGAGTCGCCGCTGTGCTCGAGTCCGAGTCGCGGCTGGACATCCTGGTCGACAACGCGGGCACCATCACCCCGGAGCGCCGTGAGAGCGAGGATGGCATCGAGGCCACCTTCGCCACGATGG
>JALZLU010000072.1 GCA_030858685.1 Chloroflexota bacterium
CGTGCGGATGGCGCGCTGCTCCAGCAGGTCGCGGATCGCGTGCTGGCGGAGCTGCTTCATGACCTCCATGGCAGGGACCCTAGCGCGTGAGGATCAGGACCGCCGCCACGGCCGCGAAGATGAGCCGGTAGACGATGAAGATGCCGGTGCTGCGCGTGCGCAGGTAGCGCAGCAGGAAGACGATGGCGGCCAGGCCAGCCAGGGCGGAGGCGGCCATGCCCGCCGCGAGGACCACTGGCTCGAAGGGACTGGTCTCGCCAGCGATGATCACACGAAGCTTCCAGAGCCCCGCCCCGGCGATGACGGGGATGCCCATCAGGAACGCGAAGCGCGCCGCTGCCTCCCGTTCCAGGCCCAGCACCAGTCCTGCCGCGATCGTCACACCCGAACGGCTCATGCCGGGGAACAGCGCCAGTGCCTGCGCCAGCCCGATGACCAGCGCATCCTTCACGCCGAGCTGCTCCAGACCGCGCTCCCGTCGGCCGAAGCGCTCGCCGAAGGCCAGCATGCCCGCGCCCACTACGAGCAGCAGCGGGATGACCAGCAGTGCGTCGCGAAAGGTCTCGTCGAAGAAGTCCTCGAAGAGGGCGCCGACCAGAGCCGCGGGGATGACCGTCAAGAGGAGCAGCCAGGCCAGGCGTCGATCGGGATCCGCGCCCAGCCGTCGCTCGCGGATGGATGCGACCCAGGCTACGGCCAGCCGGATCAGGTCGCGCCAGAAGTAGGCCAGCAGCGCCGCCAGCGTGCCCAGGTGGAGCATCACGTCGAACTCCGCACTAGACAGGAACGGGTCATCCCAGCCCATCAACCTGGGCAGCAGGATGAGGTGCGCCGAAGAGCTGATGGGCAGGATCTCGGTCAGTCCCTGCACCATCCCCTGGATGATGGCCTGAAGAAGAAGCTCCACCTGATCCTGCGGACCCGAAACGCCCGGGCTATCCAGAGCGGCCTAGCGGATGAAGAGCGGGGCGAGCACCAACGTGATGGTCGCCAGCAGCTTGACCAGCACGTGCAGTGATGGACCGGCGGTGTCCTTGAAGGGGTCCCCCACCGTGTCGCCGACCACTGCGGCGGCATGCGCGTCCGTCTTCTTGCCCAGGATGTTGCCCTGCTCGTCCTTCAGGTTGCCTGACTCGATGTACTTCTTGGCGTTGTCCCAGGCACCGCCGCTGTTGTTCAGCACGGTAGCCAGCATCACGCCGGAGATGGTGCCCACCATGAGCATTCCCGCCACGGCCTCGTGGCCCAGCAGCAGGCCCACCGCGATGGGCGTGGCCACGGCCACCACGCCGGGCAGGATCATCTCGCGCAGGGCAGCCTTGGTGGTGATGTCCACCACGCGGGCGTAGTCGGGGCGCTGGGTGTAGTCCATGATTCCGGGCATCTCGCGGAACTGGCGACGCACTTCCACGATGATGGCCTGAGCGGCCTTGCCCACGGCGCGGATGGCCAGCGAGCTGAAGAAGTAGACCAGCATGGCGCCGATGAGGGCGGCCACGAAGACGTCCACATTGGCCAGGTTGACCGCCTCAAGGAGCGTCCCGGCCTCGCGCACGCCGCGCTCGATCTGGCGCTCCAGGATGAGGTTCACCTTGTCGATGTAGGCACTGAAGAGCAGGAACGCGGCGAGGCTGGCGGAGGCGATGGCGTAGCCCTTGGTGAGCGCCTTGGTGGTGTTGCCCACCGCGTCGAGCCGGTCGGTGATCTCGCGGGCACTGGCGTCGGCCTTGGAGAACTCGGCGATGCCGCCGGCGTTGTCGGTGATGGGCCCGAAGGTGTCCATGGCCAGGATGTACGCCGTGGTCATGAGCATGCCCATGGTCGCCACGGCTGTGCCGAAGATGGTGCCCACGTTGTCGCCGCGCTCATTGAAGAGTCCCGCCTGTGAGCCCAAAAAGGCGCTGACGAGCAGCGCGATGCCGATGGTGATGGCGGTCACGAAGGTGGTCTCGAAGCCGACCGCCGTGCCCGAGATGATGTTGGTGGCGGGACCGGTCTTGGAAGCCTCGGCGATCTCGCGCACGGGCCGATACGTGCCCGCCGTGTAGTACTGCGTTATGTAGACGAAGGCGACGCTGGTGGCCAGGCCCACGACGCCGGCTCCGAACATCCAGCCCCAGGCGGGGATGCCGTTGTTGCCCACGGCATCACTGCCCGTCTGCATCATCACGTAGGTCGAGAAGCCGAGTCCGAGGACCGACAGGGCGGTCGTGACCCAGTACCCGCGGTTGAGGATGTTCATGGGGTTCTCGTCCTCGCGACCGCGCACGAAGAACATGGCCACGATGGTCGCCAGCAGGCCGAAGGCACGCACCACCAGCGGGAAGAAGATCCATGCCTCCGGGTTGGGCCAGCCGGACGCCTGCGCGATGGTGAACACCGCCACGCCGAGGATCATGGCGCCGATGTTCTCTGCCGCGGTGGACTCGAAAAGGTCCGCACCGCGACCGGCGCAGTCGCCCACGTTATCGCCCACCAGGTCGGCGATCACGCCGGCATTGCGCGGATCATCCTCCGGGATACCCGCCTCGACCTTGCCCACAAGATCGGATCCGACGTCGGCGGCCTTGGTGTAGATACCGCCGCCCAGCTGCGCGAAGAGGGCCACGAAGGAAGCACCGAAACCGAAGCCGACGATGAGGAAGGGTGCCTCGCGCACGGAAAGCTCGTTACCCAGACCGCCGTACGCGGCGAAGATGCCGTAGACGCCGAGCAGGGAGAGGGCGACCACCAGAAAGCCGGAGACGGCGCCGCCGCGCATCGCCACCTGCACCGCCTCCACCAGGCTGCGCTGCGCCGCCGCGGCCGTGCGCACGTTGGCCTTGACGCTGATGAACATGCCGATGATGCCTGAGGCCATCGAACAGATGGCGCCGACCAGGAAGGCGACGCCGGTCAGGATGCCGAGCTCCCCGCCATAGACGCTCGTCTCCGAGATGTCCTCGCCCTCGACCAGGCCGATGACCAGGCCGATGATCACTGCACCAGCCAGGGCGAGGACGCCGATGGTCGTGTACTGGCGCCGGATGAAGGCCACGGCGCCTTCGTAGATGGTGGCCGCCACGTCCTCCATGGCTGGCGTGCCGGTGTCGCGGCTGAGCACGTCGCGTGCCAGGTAGATCGCGAACAAGACGGCCGCGATGCCGGCGATGGGAATGATCAGGTTGATGGCGTCAGCCACGGCGTTCGGGAGCCTCCTCGGTAGAGCCCTGGCAGGCACTCGGTCCAGGGCGGTTTTGGGGCGGTTCGTGGTGCGGTGCCAGTGCATGTCGTTGGGCAGACATGGACAAGCCCCGGCGAGACCCGGGGCCGCTCGTTCCTCTGGCGGCGGGAGTGTACCGCCCGCCCGCGCGACTCGTCAAAGCAGCATCACACCGGACGAGCGCCAGCCGGCCGATGCAGGTCGCACCGTATAGGCCCACGGCTCTGGTGACCGCGAGCGACACGCTGTTGCGCTCACCACTTGGTGCTATCTGCTGCTGCCCGCCCCAGGTTAGCGTCAGGGGGTCGTAGCGCGCGCCGTGGATCTGTCCGTCGGCATCCGTTCGTCCTGGTGGATGGTCAGACAGCGGCCGCCCACGGCCCGCTCACACTTCGCGCCTGGCCTTTCCACGGCCGGCCGAGTACGAGGCCCTGCATGCGCTGGCGGGTCCGCCACCCGGGTCAGGGGCTCGACCGCCGATGCCGCGGACCCGACCTTGCGCTCGATGCACGAACGTGACCAGGTATCGGATCGAGCCGCCGATGCCACGCGTATCTGCATGATCCCGACCGATTCCGGCTTTCCGTGCCGATTCGCGTGCGTCGGGTGC
>JALZLU010000080.1 GCA_030858685.1 Chloroflexota bacterium
ATCACGCCCGACGGCACCACCAACGCGTGCGGCTCCGTGGCGCGGTCCACATCGCCGAGCGTCGCTCCGGGCTCCACCCGAACGGTGCGGGCCGCGACATCGACCTCCACAGCCCGCAAGGCGCCCAGGTCGAGCACGATGCCCCCATCGACCGATCCGTTGCCCGCCACGTTGTGGCCGCCGCCCCGGACCGCGAGGCGGAGGTCCTGTTCCGCCGCGATGCGCACGACGGGCGGCACGTCCTCGATGCTCGCGGCCTGGACCACGGCGAGCGGGCGGCGGTCGATCATGCCGTTCCAGACGCGCCGAGCCTCGTCGTAGTCGGGATCCGCCTCGGTGATGACGCGACCTGAAACGTCCCTGGCGAGTCGCCGCGCGAGTTCGACAGATCCCATCCTCAGCCCTCCTGCCGCCCGTTCCGGACGAGTGCTCGCAACAACGCCCCCTGCATCCGGACGGTACCTCAGGCGCGCGGCCCCCAACAAGCCGCGTTGACGGTCCCCCGCCATCCAGAAACGCGCCAGCATCCCGGTGTATCCTCGGCGACGGGGGCCGACGACCGTCACCGTTGTGAGCTTTGGAGGCCCGGGATGACGCGCTTCAGCTACATGCACCTGCCGGCGTACCCGCTCGACGACTCGATCGAGATGATCAAGCTGGCCGATGAACTCGGCTATTACGCAGCCTACGCCGTGGACGAGACATGGTGGAAGGACATGTGGGTCCTCTTCGCTGCGGCGGCGAGCAGTACCAAGCAGATCCGCTTCGGCCCGAACGTGACGCACATCATCATGCGTGACCCTGCCCACGTGGTGCAGATGCTGGCCACCATGGACGACCTGACCGGTGGCCGCGCGGAGTGCGTGGTCAGCTTCGGCAACCAGTCGCTCTTGCCCCAGCACGGGATAGACATCACGGGCATGAAGCCGCTGTCGCGCGTGATGGAAGCACATCAGGTCATGCGCACCCTGCTGGACACGGGCGCTATCACCCACGAGGGCGAATTCTTCAAGTACCAGGGCCTCTGGACGCTGGCACGCCCCAAGCAGGAACGGATGCCCATCAAGCTTGGAGCCATGGGTGGCCCGCGCTCGTTCCGCGTCGGAGGCGAGCTGTTCGATGGCGTCCACCAGGCCATCGGCTGCTCGCGTGAGACGTTCGAGTACATGATGGAGCACGTCAAGGCGGGCGCGGAGAAGGCCGGTCGGGACTGGCGAGAGTTGGACCTGGGCGCCTGGGTAGTCATGGCCTGTGGCGAAGACTCGGCGGCGGCCAAGGAGACGGCACGCATCATGGTCGCCTTCTACCTGGCATCGATGCCCGAGCAGCAGCTGCAGCGGCACGGGCTGTCGGGCGAGGCCATCAAGCCGATCCTGGACGCGTTCGCGGCCGGCGATGTGGCCAAGGCGCTGGACCTGACCACTCCCGAGATCGGCGAGCTGCTTTCCGTGGCCGGCACGCCTGAGGAGTGCCTCGAGAAGCTCCAGCGGGACATCCTGTCCACCGGCATCAACCACGTCATCGCGGCCATCGTCGACCCGTATCTCGTCAAGGCCTTCACGGGGCGCGAGATCGACGGGTGCCCGGACACGCCCAGTCAGCTGCGTCTGATCGCAGAGCGGGTCATGCCCAAGCTGGAGGCGGTCACCGCCTGAAAGCCGGATCGTCGAGTCGAGCGTCCAGGAGGTCCCGGTGACGGCCACTCCCCCCTACCATCCGATGCGCGACGGCGAGCTCCAGGAGGAGTTCGTTGACCAGTGGCGCAACGCGGCCTACGGCTGCTTCAGCTCAGGGCACAAGTTCTGTCGCGAGGTCTGCCCGGTGATGCAGGTCACGCGCAACGAGAACCACACTCCCACGGCTTTCCACGCCAACGTGGTGGCCATGGACCAGGGTGCATACGGCATCGCGGAGGTGGCCGAGGATTACGTCCACTGCACCCAGTGCGGCGCCTGTGAGCTGCGCTGTCCCAATACGCTCTTCACGGGCGACTTCTACCGCAACCGTACGCAGACGGTGAAGCTGGTCAAGGCCATGCGCGCGCTGGCCGTGGATTCCGGCGTGGAGCAACCCAACTGGAAGCGCTGGGTGGAGGCGACGGTCGATCGCAAGAACGAGCCGGTGCTGGATGTCCCGGTATCGCAGGAGCGCGTGCGGGACTGGGCCGAGGGTCTCGATCTGCCTACTGGCGGAGAGACGATCCTCTTCGTCGACTGCGAGGCGGCCTTCTTCCGCACGTCCGTAGCACGCTCTACGGCGCAGGTGCTCAAGGCGGCTGGCCTCGACTTCGGTCTCATGCGCGAGCAATGGTGCTGTGGCGGTCCGGCCAGCGAGATGGGCTACACGGCTCACGCGCGGACGTTCGCTGAGCACAATGTCGCCGACTGGCGGGACATCGGGGCGCGGCGGATCATCACCCTGGACCCGCACGACTACATCACCTTCACGGAGGACTACCCGACCTACTTCGGGGCGTCCTACGACTTCGAGATCGTGCACATCACGGAACTGGTGGCGGAGCTTGTGCGGGAGGGTCGACTGGACTTCACGCAACCGATCGAACGGACCGTCACCTACCACGACCCCTGCCGGCTCAACAAGCGCAAGGGCATCCACGAGTCGCCCCGCGAGATCCTGCGCGCCATCCCCGGGCTCACCTTCAAGGATGTCGACCACGTGACCCAGTGGTCTTACTGTTCCGGTGCCGGCGCGGGACTGGCCATCGAGAAACCTGAGATCACCGCGGAGATCAGTCGCCGGCGGGTGACCCGCGCCGCGGACCTGGGCGTGGACACGCTCGTCAGCGCCTGCGTCTGGTCGGAACGGCCGCTCTCCGAGCAGGGCGCGCTGCTGGAGCAGCCGCTTGATGTCATCGACCTGATGGAGCTGGTGGCGCGGGCGGCCGGCCTGGATGCCCGAGGGGTTGGTGCGACTGGTGGCGCCCGAGGCGAGGTATCGGCAGGTCGTGCCGAGGGCGTGGCGTGACAGCACCGCCGGTCGCCCAGAGCGAGTCGTTCCTGGACGCGCTGCGGGCGATCCTGGGCGCGGAGGGCGTCCGTGCCGACAAGCCGGCGCGCTGGAATCGGACCCGTGTCCCGGCGCCCTTCCCGGTCCATCGCTGGGCAGACTACGCGCCCGATGTGGTGGTCCTGCCGCGGACGGCGGAGGAGGTCTCGGCCGTC
>JALZLU010000113.1 GCA_030858685.1 Chloroflexota bacterium
ATGCCCGGGCCGGAGCTGGCGGTCATGCCCATCGCCCCGCCGTAAGAGGCCCCGATGGCGGCGCCCACGGCAGCGATCTCATCCTCGGCCTGGAAGGTGCGCACGCCGAAGTTCTTGTAGCCCGACAGCTGGTGCAGGATGTCGCTGGCCGGCGTGATGGGGTAGCTGCCATAGAAGATCGGCCGGCCAGCCAGCTTGGAGGCCGCCACCAGGCCCAGCGCGGTGGCCTCATTGCCCGTGATGTTGCGGTACTTGCCGGGAGTCAGGTGGGCCGGCGCTACGCGGTAGTGGGTGTGGAAGATCTCGGTCGTCTCGCCGAAGGCGTAGCCCGCGTTCAGTGCTCGGCGGTTGGCCTCGGCGAGCACCGGCTTGGCCCCGAACTTCTCCTCGATCCAGCGCAGCGTGGGCTCCATGCTCCGCTCGTAGAGCCAGAACATGATTCCCAGGCAGAAGAAGTTCTTGGTCAGGTCGACCTGCTTGTTGGTCATCTCCAGCCCCTCCAGCGCTCGAGCGTTGAGGGTGCTGACGGGGATCTCGAAGAGCGCGTACGGCTTGAGCGAGCTGTCCGTGAGGGGATCGGCCGCGTAGCCCGCCTTGGTCAGGTTCTGCTTGGTGAAGGCGTCCTTGTTGACGATCAGCGCGCCGCCCGCGGGCAGGTCCCCGATGTTCGTCTTGAGCGCTGCCGGATTCATGGCCACCAGCACGTCGGGTTGGTCGCCGGGCGTGTGGATCTCGCTGGAACTGAAGCTCAGCTGGAAGCCAGACACGCCGGGCAGGGAGCCGGCGGGTGCGCGGATCTCGGCGGGGTAGTCGGGCAGCGTGCTGATGTCGTTGCCGAAGACCGCGGAAGTGCGCGTGAACTGGGTGCCGGTGAGCTGCATGCCGTCGCCGGAGTCACCGGCGAAGCGGATGGTGACCCGCTCGAGCTCCTGGATCTGCTGGTCCTGCTGGGGGACGGTCTCGGTAGTCACGCGCCCTCTTGCTCCTCCATCACCTGGTGCGGCCTGGGTGGCAGGTTGAGGATCTCCTGAGGGAATGCCTCGGCCACGTACTCCACGATGTCCTGCTGGCGCAACAGCCCCGTCGGTGCGCCACTCTCGTCGACCAGCGGCACCGTCCGGTAGCGCCCTGACTCCATCAGCTCCAACGCCTCCCCCACGGTCGAATCCGCGGTGAGCGTTTGCGGGTCGCGGGTCATGACCTCGTCCACCGACGCTTCCAGGCTCTCCTCGCGCCCCAGGATCTTCAGCAGCACGTCCCGCTCCGTGAGCACTCCAAGCAGCCGACCGCCGTCCGTGATGAGGATCGGCTCACCGTCATTGGCTTGCATCGCGGCGATGGCCCCGGCGAGGGAGGTGCCGGTGGAGACCATGACGGGCTGACGATGGCCCAGGGTCTTGATGCGCTCCGTGCGCAGCTGGGCGCGACTGATACGTTCGGTGGTGTCGCCGGGAGCCTTGAGCACGATGGGTGAACGCCTCCGGAGGATGCTGGGAGCGCTGGGCGGGCTAGCTGCTGTGGGTGCGCTGCGTGGGATCGCATCATCAGCGACCCGGACCGCTGATTCTACCCGTCCCACTCGTCAGGGGCAGCAGCGTCGCGGCCCTGTCGACCGGCGCCCCGATCATCGGGTGCACGAACTCGACGCGCTGGCGACCGGGGGTCGTCGGAGTCGTGCACCAAGCGCGCGAAACCGACAACGATCCCCACAGATCGGTCAGCATCGTGCACCTGGCGCAGAGTCCAGACGAATCGCCGGACGAGCGCGTCGTGTCTGTTCATCCGGTGCACGCTGGCCGGGCCGTTCCACGCATCCGGCCGTCGGCGGCAAGAATGGCACCTGCCGCACAGACGCTTCGAGAGGTACGCGCTCGCCATCGTGAGTCACCCGCCTAGCCGCTTAGCGTCGTGACCGGAAGTCGCCTCATGACGCCACCCTCCCCTGTCCTGGTCCGTTCGCGCCGGGATCACGCCATCGGCATCGTGCTCGTGCTCATCTCGGCCATCGGCTTCGGATCTGGAGCTCTGCTGGCCACGCCCGTCTACGCCTCCGGCCTGGACTGGATGACGCTCCTCGCGTGGCGCTTCCTCATCGCGGCGGCCGTGTCGTGGCTCTGGCTGCTGGCGTTCCCTG
>JALZLU010000114.1 GCA_030858685.1 Chloroflexota bacterium
ACCGTCCGGGTGCCGTTCGACCTGAGGCTGTAGCCGGCTCTTGCGCGCATCGCCTCCCAGCCGAACACGCGCATCGCCTCCCCGAACGTGACACGCGACGGTCGCTCGAAGTCCGTCACCTCGCCGCTGAAACGCCCCATCCGCGACGAGTCGATGAAGGTCGTTCCCTTGCCGACGGGACCATCCGAGGTCTGGCGACACGAGCCGAACAGACCGGTATGGGGCATCCACGCGCCGTAGCCTTCCAGATTTGTGAGCCTCGCGAAGACATCATCGATAGGTCGGTCGATCGTGATCGTCGACTCGAATCTGGTGGTGCTGCTCGGCCGCGTCTTCATGGTCTCCCTCTGACTTCGGTCGCTGACGCGCTCTGGAGTTCGGTCCGCCCGATGACACGATGTTCGCACGCTGCGGGCCGGATAGGTCTCGTAGCTCGCAGGGCCATCGCTGACCGCCCCATGCCAGTCGTTCGTAGACCTCGGTCCCCCGATCGGCGCCTGTGCTGCCCTCTACTCTGGCCGGACCGAGCAGCACTATGAACAGGATCACGGTGGCTGCGATGACGGCCAACGCGGCCAGCAACTTCTTCACCCTGACCTCCTTCTTGGGTTGTCGACTGATGATCGATCCTAGACCCGCAGCTCTCGTTCGATGGCAAGGTTCACGCCTGCGGCGCTGGGATCGAGGCGCCCCCTAGCAGGCCTGCCAGAGGATCCGATGCCCGAGAAGGCGTGTGAGTTCGAGATCCCTGCCTCGGCACCAGCTGGTCGGCCCTTCGTGGTCCCGGACACGAAGAAGGGCGGAAGAGCGCCAGCGCCCCCAGGCGCGGCAGCTACATCCACCCTTGTCGTGAGGGGCCGTGTCCCTCAGTCAGGATATTGCGCGTCCGGAACCATCCGCAGCATCCGTAGCTGTACGGAACCGACTACGGAGTCGTTCGTACGTACCGGTCGCGACCGGCTCTGGCATCAGCCCGGACGGTGCGGCGGACCCGGCTACGGGCGCGGGTCGGACGACCCGCGCTTCAACAACGACCCGAGCCGCTGTCGTCGGTCCGGAGACACCTCCTTGCCGGCCGCAGGCGGGGGCTCGCCGATGATCGCCGCGGCCAGCGCGTCCAAGCGGATGGCCGCGGCTGAGCGTGGCGCGGCGGTCACCAGCGGCTCGCCGGTATTGGCGGCGGCGTGGAAGGCGGCTGCATCGAAGGGGATCTCCATCACCACGCTGACGCCCAGTGCCTCGGCGACCTCCGCTCGTCGAAGGCGTTCGTGTTCCTGTCGATGGATCAGGACGGGTAGCACACCGGCAGTGCCCTGCTCGAGCTCCCCCAGCGCGTCGAGCAGCGTGCGCACGGCGCGCAGCGCAGGGATCTCGGCCGTCACTGGCACCACGAGACGGTCGACGTGCTCGAAGATGGTGAGGGTTCGCGAATCGAACGTCGAGGCAGTGTCCACGAGCACCATGTCGTAAGCGTCACGCAGGCCGATGAGGAGCTGACCCAGATGCTCGGCGCCGACAGGCTCCGCCTCGTCGGGTCGACCGGGGGCGCCGAAGACCGCGAGACCCGAGCTGTGCATGGCCGCATACGACTGCACGGATCCGGCCTCTGCCAGTGCGCTCGCGTCGCGCGCCAGCTCGGACACCGTCTGGCGGATCTTCACGTTGAGGAGGGTGGCCACGTCGCCCCACTGGAGGTCGAGGTCGACGAGCGCGACGCTTCGATCTCCGCGTTGAGCCAGGGCCGTGGCCACGTTCACCGCGAGCGTTGACGCGCCCGTGCCGCCCTTCGGGCCATAGAACCCGACGAGCCGTGGCACGTCGCGCACCGGATCCCCTGTCGCGGTCGCTGGCACGGAAGCGCGAGAACGCTGCGTGCGAGCAAGCAGTGCGTCAACGCGCGCGTCCAGCTCGCGGCCATCGAAGGGTCGTGAGATGACGTCGTCGGCACCCGCCTCCAGGAACCGGACGCGCTCCTCCACATCCTCGCTGGAGGCAAGGCAAAGGATGGGTTTCTCGGCCAGTTCGGGCATCCCCCGGATGCGCGCGCAGAGAGCGACAGCATCGCCGATCCGATCGATGATGATGAGTCGGGCAGCGGGAGCGTGCTCCATGCCTGCCACCGGATCGGCGAAGGCAGCCACGCGGATGCCGCGCGCCCGGAGCACGCTCGTGACCGTGTCGTCACCGGTCGCGTCATCACCGAGGAGCAGGACCTCGCCGGAAGTCTGGGTCGACAACGGTCGCCTCCGCGCGCCGCTCGCCTTGCCCCATCGTGGGATCGGCGGCGTCTGCGGCGGGCCGAGTCTAGCAAAGCCGCTGCGCTATACTGCGCCCGTCCCTTTCAGCTCCGCCGTTCGTTGGTCGCGCATGCGTCCCGTCGAGCAGGGCCGTTCCCCATTGGAAGGAGTCGTTTCGTACGATGCGCCGATATGAGTTGATGCTGGTCATCCGGCCAGATGTTGCCGAAGACCGCGTTCAGGCCGTGCTGGATCGGGCCACTCGCTCGATCACCGGCGGAGCCGGCCAGATCATCAAGGTCAGTCCATGGGGCCGCCGCCGCCTGGCATATCCCATCGGTCTCCACCGCGAGGGTTCGTACCACATCGTCCTGTTCGAGGCGCCCTCCGAGGCTGTGCTCGAGATGGAGCGTGGACTGAACATCACGGAGGAGGTCCTCCGGCACCTGGTCACCCGGGTCGAGCGGCCTGCTGCGCGGCGTGCGGCAGGCGAGGGAGAGCCCACCGAGGGAGACGCCGATGTGGAGCCGCCCGACGAGGCAGGGGCCGCTCCCGATGGGGAGTTCATCGACGAGTCGGAGACGGAAGCCGCTCCGGCTGCCATCGAATAGCCCGCCGCAAGGACCGGAGGTCTGGCGATGTCCCTCAACAAGTGCATGATCATCGGCAATCTGGGCAAGGATCCGGAGATGCGTTATACCCCCAGCGGGCAGGCGGTCACCCAGTTCACCGTGGCCACGAACCGCCGCTGGAAGGGGCAGAACGACGAGTGGCAGGAGGAGACCGAGTGGTTTCGCGTCGTCGTTTGGGCCCAACAAGCCGAGCGCGCAGCTGAGCGACTGAGAAAGGGCAACCGGGTCTACGTCGAGGGCCGCATCCAGACCCGACAATGGGAAGACCAGACCGGGCAGAAGCGGTACACCACCGAGCTGGTCGCCAACCAGGTCACCTCCCTCGAACGACGGGAACGCGAGGACGGCGACTTCCCACCTCCGGACGACGCCCGCCCGTCGGGAGCGAGCGCGTCCGGCTCGACAAGTACCGCGTCCGGCCAGCAACGTCCTGGCTCGGCCGGTGGCGACGACTACGACGACCTTCCCTTCTGACCAGTTAGAGGTACCGACCGATGCCCTCCGTACGCGCGAAACGCCGCGAAGACTTCTACCGAGACCGCCGACGGCGCAAGGTCTGCGCCTTCTGCGCCGACAAGACCGCCCAGATCGACTACAAGGAGGTCAACCGCCTCCGGCGCTACCTGTCCGAACGGGCCAAGATCGAGCCACGGCGGAAGACGGGCACCTGCGCCGAACACCAGCGCGCGCTGTCCGTAGCGCTCAAGCGAGCGCGCCACGTGGCGTTGTTGCCCTATGCACCCCAGCACCTACGGCCCTGAGACCGCCAGCGGCGGCACGGCGGCGGCTGGCCGTTTGACAGCTGACGGCGTCACGCCGCACAGTTAGCGACCCGAGGGGGAGTACCCCACGCAGGTGTCGCCGTCAGTACGGCTGGTGTGACCCAGCCCGGCGGCACCGACCGACCTTCCAGGTGGTCGGGAGAGACCTTCGGCTAGCTTCGCAGCGGAGGTCGGCCCATGTTCGACGCACTTTCCTGGACCATCTTCATCGTCCTGGTCGGCGGCCTCTTGGCCCTCGACCTGCTGGTCTTCCACCGCCATGCCCGTGCTGTGTCCATGCGCGAGGCGGCAGCCTGGGTGACCGTCTGGGTCACCCTGGGCCTGGGCTTCGGCGCCTTCATCTTCGCTACACGCGGTCCAACCACTGGCGCGGAGTACCTGGCCGGCTATCTCATCGAGTACTCGCTCTCGATGGACAACGTCTTCGTCTTCGCCGTGCTCTTCGGCTACTTCGCAGTTCCCCCTGCCTATCAGCACCGGCTGCTGTTCTGGGGCGTGCTGGGTGCCATCGTCTTTCGGGCCATCTTCATCGTGGGTGGCACCGTCCTGCTCGACTCCTTCCACGTGGTCATCTACTTCTTCGGGGCGCTGCTGCTGTACACCGCCTGGCGCATGGTCAGGGCCGGCACAGGGCACGTCGATCCGGCAGCCAATCCCGTGCTGCGCCTCGTCCGCCGCTTCATCCCCGTGACCGAGGGCTACGAGGGACAGTCCTTCTTCGTGCGTCGCAACGGGAAGCTGTGGGCTACGCCGCTCTTCGCGGCGCTGGTGGTCATCGAGTCGTCCGACATCATGTTCGCTATCGACAGCGTGCCGGCCATCCTGGCCATCACCACCGATCCGTTCATCGTGTTCACGTCCAATGCCTTCGCCATCATGGGTCTGCGCTCGCTCTACTTCCTGCTGGCGGGGCTCATCGACCGGTTCGAGTACCTCAAGTACGGACTGGCGGCCCTGCTCGCCTTCGCCGGTCTGAAGATGATCACCAGTGACTTCTTCCACCTCGACGTGTGGCTGTCGCTGGCCATCATCGTGGGCATCCTGGGGGCATCGATCGTCGTCTCGTGGCTGGCCACCCGTGGGCGCGATGATCGCTCCGACCCTCACGAGCCGGACCTCATCAAGGCCGAGCCGGACCCTCCTGCGGCTTGATGGCGGCCCGCGGGGTCATGGCGGCGCCATCCTGTTGCGGTCTATACTCGACACGATGCTGACCGAAAAGCGAGTCTTGGCCCCGCTCCCCGCAACGGGTGCCAAGCCCTCGGGTACCGATGTCGTGTGCTGGATGGGCGGGGAGTTCATCCCCCTGGCAGAGGCCAAGATCGGCGTGATGACGCACGGCTTCCTCTATGGCACGGCCACCTTCGAGGGCGTCCGGGCTTACTGGAACGAAGAGCAGGGCCAGCTCTACGGACTCAAGCTGCGCGAGCATTACCGGCGCCTGACCGACTCCGGCAAGATCCTGCTGATGGAGCCGCCGCTGCCGGTCGACGATCTGGTCGCGCTGACCGTGGAACTCCTACGGCGGAACGGCTTCCGACAGGACACCTATATCCGACCGACACTGTACAAGTCGACCGAGGCCATCGGCGTACGGCTCCACAAGCTGGAGCGTGAGATGGTCATCTTCGCGGTGCCTTTCGGCGAGTACATCGCCATCGATCGGGGCATCACTGCCCAGACCGTCTCCTGGCGACGCAACAGCGATCTGGCCATCCCGGCGCGGGCCAAGATCACCGGGGCATATGCCAACAGTGCCTTCTCCAAGAGCGAGGCGCAACTCAACGGTTACGACGAAGCCATCGTGCTCACCCACGACGGTCACGTCTCCGAGGGCAGCGCGGAGAATCTTTTCATGGTCCGGGACGGCGTGCTCCTGACGCCTGGTGTCACCGACGACATCTTGGAGGGAGTGACGCGAGCGGGCATGATGGAACTCGCCTCAGCGGAACTCGGCCTGCGGACGGTGGTGCGGAGCATCGACCGCTCGGAGTTGTACATCGCTGACGAGGTTTTCCTGTGCGGGACCGGCGCGCAGATCTCGCCGGTCACCTCGATCGACCACCGGGCGGTCGGCGACGGTACAGTTGGGCCGATCACGAAGGCACTGTCCACGCTCTACTTCGACGCGGTACGTGGACGCCTGCCGGCCTACGCGCAATGGTTGACGCCGGTCTACTGAGCGAAGGCAAGCCTCCCAGAAGGCTGCGGCTCGGAGCGCGCAGAACGCGCTGGATCAGGGGACGCGCGTCTCGCTTCCCACGATGACCACGAAGTCGGTCGCCTGCGCCGGATCATCCGCGGTCTCCACCGTCACCCCGAACGCCTCTTCGAGCAGCGCCACCGTCTCTGGCATGTCGTCGCCCGCGCCGTTGTAGGCGGTGATGACCGTCTGCGTGTAGGTGTCTGCGTCGGCGCGGCCACCGTTGGCGAGGGGTAGGGAGGCGTTGACACCCAGGCTGGCGAGCGCGTCGGCGATCCGAGTGGACTTCGTGTTCAGGTTGCTCGTGCCGTTCAGAAGGCTGACCGTGGCCGCCTCGGCGGAGAGGCGCTCGCGACGCTCGGCGGCGGCGGCGGCCTCGGTGAACAGCCCGGCCACCGCGCTGCGGATGGCGGGCACGTTGGCACGCAATTCGAAGAGCCCTGTGCCCGGGCAGGGATAGCACTGGTCGGAGTAGGTCGGTGGCGCCAGGGTCAGCGAGACACGCTGATCCACGTCCACGTCCTGGGCCAGGGAGACGAGACGGGGGAAGAGTTCCGGTGGGATGTCCGTCTTGACACTGGTGCGGAAGGTCGACAGGAGGCGCTCGAGCACCCCTGGCGCCAGAAGCTCTCCCAGATCGGTCTGCTGGCGCACCGAGGTGATGACACGTTGCTGGCGCTCGGAGCGATCGAAGTCGTCCGTCTCGTGGCGCGCTCGCGCGAAGGACAGCGCCTCTCGGCCGTCCATGTGCTGGATGCCCGCCGGGATGTACAGCTTGAGCGAGCCGCGTCCATCGTCGGCGGGATAGTGCGGATCAGAAACGGGCACCTGGACGTCGATGACCACGCCATCGAGGGTCTCGATGACATCCGTAAAGCCGGGCAGATCGACGGCCATGTAGTACTTGATGTCCAGGCCGTAGAGCTCCGACAGGGCACCCTTCAGGGCCGTGTAGCCGCGCTGCGCGTCCGTTCCCGGATAGAGGTTCGCATCGCGTCGAGCGACGGAGTACAGCGTGTTGATCTTGCCCGGGTAGCTGCCCCCATGGTAGGCGTGCGCCGGCCAGGCGATGGGTAGCGGCACCTGCGTCGTATCGCGCGGCAGGTTGATGAAGCCGATCTGCTTGGTGACCGGTTCGATGGTCACGGTGATCATGGTGTCGGTCAGGGCGGCTACGTGGCCCTCCCGCGCATCCGATCCGATGAGCAGGATGTTGAGACGCTCGGTGCCGTCCCAGGGAAGTCCGGGAACGGGTGTCGGCGCTGCGCTCACGCTGGGCACCGGGGTCGCGTCAGGCGTCGCCGCCGCGTCCGGCGTCGCCGAAGGCTCGACCGATGGGTCACGCGTCGGAGCCTGTGAAGGGCCAGTGTCTGGCGAGCCGGTGGGCTGCTCGGAAGGAAGTGGCTCGATGGGTGTCTGGTCGCCGCCGCCGATGCTGGACAATGCGTCGTAAGCGAGGTACACCGGCCGCGCCACGGCCACGTGCGAGAGCAGGAGCACGAGGACCACGCCGATGAGGCCGGCGGTGGAGGCTGACCGCAGCTGGAGGGACGACTTGGCAGTCGGCACGCGCGTCGCCGAACGGTAGGCGTCGACCACCGCCGCCAGCCGATACAGCAGATCGATGACGATGAAGGCCAGCGTGCCCATCAGCCAACTGGGTGCCGCGAACTGCGCCAGGAAGCCCTCCGACGAGCGCTCGTTCGCCATCACTCCAGCGACGAAGGCCACGAGGAGCACGTACGGCGCGGCCCAGGCCAGCGCCCGGCCCCATTGCCGCAGGTACGCCTGGCCGGCTCCGGGCAGAAGCGCGGAGAAGACAGCGGCAGCGAAGGCTGAGCGGCCTGTGCGGGCTGCTGGTTCGGTCGGTTGCATCGGGCGCATGATATGTCCTGGCGGGCCCCGACACGCCTTTGCGCCGCTGACCACCGCTGCCGGGCCTCTCGCCCGATCTACTGGCCAAGGTCCTGTGCCGCTACCGAGCCGCAACTCCGGGCGGATGAGCCGGCCGCCGTAGACACCGAATCGCACCCTTATCGCGTCCCGCTGCCCGCTGGCCTGGGCGTCCTTCACTCCGCAGACTCGAACGGGTCTGACGGCGAACGCCGTAGCGAACGGAGGAGTAGCGCATGCGACGGATCGGATCCGGGATCCTGGCGGGACTGACCCTGGCCGCCGTGCCATCGACCGCCGCGGCCGCCGAGCCCGGCACGATCGATACGGGCAACACCGCATGGCTCCTCGTCGCGACGGCGATGGTCATGGTCATGCTGCCCGGCCTGGCACTCTTCTACGGCGGCCTTGTCCGTCGCAAGAACGTCCTCTCGACGATCATGCACAGCTTCTTCGGGTTGGCTCTCGTCAGCGTCGTCTGGGTCCTCGTCGGCTTCAGCATCGCCTTCGGCCCAGACGTCAACGGACTGGGTCTCGTCGGTGGTCTCGACTTCGTCGGTCTCGTGGGCGTGGGCCTCGAGCCGCACGCCGTCTACGGCACGACCATCCCGTTCGTCCTGTTCGCGGGCTTCCAGCTCATGTTCGCGGCCATCACCCCAGCACTCATCACCGGCGCGTTCGCCGAACGAAAGCGCTTCGCGTCGTTCGTCATCTTCACCGTCTTGTGGTCCATCCTGGTCTACTCGCCACTGGCCCACTGGGTCTGGTCGGCGGACGGCTGGCTGTTCAAGCTGGGTGCTCTCGACTACGCCGGCGGCACCGTCGTCCACATCGCCTCGGGGGTGTCCGCCTTCGTGGTGGCCATGATGATCGGACGGCGAACCGTCAACGGAGAGCGGATGGAGCCGCACGACGTGCCCATGACGGTCCTGGGCGCGGGCCTGCTGTGGTTCGGATGGTTCGGTTTCAATGCCGGCTCTGCCCTGGGAGCCACCGGCCAGGCCGCCAACGCGCTGCTCGTCACGAACACGGCAGCCGCCGCCGCGACCATCACCTGGGTCCTCGCGAGCTACGTCCACAAGCGAAAGGTGAGCGTCATCGGGGCGGCCTGTGGAGCGGTCGCCGGCCTGGTGGCCATCACGCCCGCCTCGGGCTTCGTCACGGCCGGCGGGGCACTGGCCATCGGGCTCATGGCCGGTGGCGCGTGCTACAGCGCGACGCTCCTCCGAGAGTGGCTCAAGATCGACGACGCACTGGATGTCTTCGCCGTCCACGGTGTGGGCGGCACGCTTGGTGCGGTGGCCACGGGCATCTTCGCGGTGGGCGCCATCGGTGGCGTCTCTGGCGCCATCGAGGGCAACGTCGGCCAGGTCGGGATCCAGCTCGTGGCCGTCGCGGCAACGTACCTGTTCGTCGGAGTCGCGACCTTCCTCATCGTCAAGATCGTCGACGCCCTCCTGGGGATCCGGATCTCCGTGAGCGACGAAGAAGTCGGCCTTGACCTCTCGACGCACGGCGAAGCCGCCTACGGGTCCTGACGGGCGATGCTACCGACCCCACACCCAGGACGACGCGCCGCCCAGCATCCGCTCTACGACGGGCGCTATGAGCATGACGCCTGCGGCGTCGGTTTCGTGGCCGATGGTGGCGGCCGGTCACGTGAGCGGATCCTGCCGCTGGCGATAGCCGGCCTGACGGCACTCGGCCACCGCGGCGCGTTCGGTGCCGACGGCGAGACCAGTGATGGCGCCGGCATCGCTCTGCCGCTCGAGGGATCGGTCCTGGGACTCATCGCTGGAGGACTCGCGGCTGGCCGTCCGGCGGTCGTCTCGCTCTTCCTGCCACGTGGGCGTTCGGCAAGCGCCTCTGCGCGCGGACTGGTGGCAAGGGTCTTCGGCGAGGCTGGGCTGCCGGTCGCTCGCTGGCGCGAGGTACCGACCGAGCCCGATGCCCTGGGCGCCGCCGCGGCCGCCTCCCGGCCCGCGCTCTACCAGGCGATCGTCAGTCGTCCGCCCGCCAGCGTCCGATCCACTTCCGGGCGCCAGTCGAACGACATCGCCTTCGAGCGACGGCTCGTGGTGGCGAGACGGCGGCTCGAGTCGGCAGCTCGTCAGGCGGGCGGAGTCATGGCGGAGCTGTCGGTCCCGTCGGCCTCATGTCGCACGATCGTCTACAAGGGCCTGGTGACAGGCGGTGCCCTGGCCCGGTTCTACCCCGATCTCTCAGCGCCGCACGCGGTGAGTTACGCACTCTTCCATCAACGCTACGCCACCAATACGCATCCCGTCTGGCGCCTCGCGCAACCGTTCCGAGCCATCGCCCACAATGGCGAGATCAACACGGTCCGAGCCAACCGCGAGCAGGTGCGAGGTCGGGCTCGCGACGACCTGAAGGGACCGGCGGCTGCGCGGCTCCTGGCGGCCGGCCCGCTCCTCTCGCCGGATGGCTCTGACTCCCTCGCTCTTGACGAGGCCCTCGAGCTGCTCACGACGACGGGCTGGGATCTTGCCTCCGCTCTTCTCGCGGCTATCCCTGAGGCGGTCGCCCTCCGACGCGCAGCGCACCCGCAGGCGGCCACGCTGCGGCGCCGGATGGCAGGCCATCTCGCCCCGTGGGACGGACCGGCGGCCATCGTCTTCGCGGACGGCCGGCGGGTGGGCGCGCTCGTCGATCGGAACGGACTGCGACCGGCGGCCTTCGCGGTCACCCGCGACCGGATCGTGGCGCTCGCATCGGAGGCGGGCGCCGTGCCGCTGGATCCCGCCGAGACGGTCCGTCGCGGGCGGCTCGGTCCGGGCGAGCTGCTTCTGGTCGAACCCGCGCGCCGGGCGATCCTGGAGGACTCCGAGGCCAAGAGCTGGATCCTCCGCTCGCTGCCCATCCACGATGAGCCACGGCCCAGGCATGACGATCGCCACGTCGCAGGCTTCCGAGGAAGCGAGGGCGGTGCCAGCGCGACGCCGGCGCCACTTCGCTACCTCGCCGGTCTTGATGCCGAACGCGCCCGGCTCGACATCAGGACGATGGCCCTGGAAGGCCATGAGCCGCTCTGGAGCATGGGCGACGACACTCCGACACCCGGCCGCGGACGCCTTGATCGGCCGGTGGCCGACCATCTTCGTCAGGCCTTCGCTCAGGTCACCAATCCGGCCATCGATCCCGAGCGCGAGCGTATCGTGATGGACCTGCGAGTGGAGCTCGGGCGTCGACCGGCACTCCTCGGTGGCCCACCGCGAGCCCCTCGGACGCTGCGCCTGGAGCGCCCCGTCGTGGCCGACCTCGAGGGACTTCTCGCAGCCCTCGTCGACTCGGGGGCGATCGTTCGCCGGCTCGATGCCACCTGGGATCCGTCGATGGGCGCAGCTGGACTTGAGGCGGCCATCGAGGGCCTGGCCGCAGAGACGGTGCTCGCCGCCGAGGGCGGCGCCTCGCTCGTGCTCATCTCGGACCGCGGCTTCGGGACCGAGCGTCTACCGATCCCCTCCATCCTGGCGGTGGGAGCTGCACACAGCAGGCTGACCGACGCCGGCCTCCGTGGCCGGACCGATGTCGTGGCCGACGCGAGCGACGTCCTGGATGTGCACTCTATGGCGATGGTCCTCGCGGTCGGTGCGACCGCGGTGCACCCGCGCCTCGCCGTCGAGCTCGCTGCCGAGCTGGCGGGTACGCGCGGGGCCGAGGCGCTCACGCCGGCGCGAACGGTGGGCAACCTCATCGTCTCGTTCGAAGCGGGCCTTCGCAAGACGCTCGCCCGGATGGGCATCAGCTCGGTGGCCTCGTACATCGGGGGCGCGCTCGTCGACACGCTGGACCTCGCTGACACGGTGGTGGCGGCGTGCTTCCCGAGCGCCGCTGCGTGGCCCGGCCGCACGACCTTCGCCGAACTCGCAGAGCGCCAACTCCGGCGGCGCGCTGCGGCACTGGCCATGCCCCCGCCGCCGCCCGGGCGGGAGTCCCGCCTGGCAGACCCGGGCTTCGCCCGTTTCCGGGCGGACGGAGAGACGCACCTCTTCGCGCCGAAGGTCGTCAAGGAGATCCAGGCCCTGGCTGGCTTCGCTGATCCGGCCCGACCCAATCCGGTCGACGTCGCTGTCGGCCGCTACCGCGAAGCGATGACGTCCGCGAGCGGCGCTCTCGCCGTCCCGCGCGATGGACTCCAGGTCAGGCCGGTCGCTTCGGCCCGAGCCGTGCCGCTCGGCCAGGTCGAGTCGGCGCGCCGCATCGTGGGGCGCTTCGTCGTCTCTGCCATGAGCGTGGGCGCGCTGAGTCCGGAGGCGCATCAGACGCTCACCCTGGGCATCCAGCGAGCGGGCGGAGCCGCGAACACCGGCGAGGGCGGCGAGGACCCAGCCTGGTACTCGCCGGATGCATCCGGCCAGCGGCGCGATGCGCGGATCAAGCAGGTCGCCTCGGCGCGGTTCGGGGTCACGGCCGCCTACCTCGCTCGAGCTGATCAGCTTGAGATCAAGATCGCCCAGGGTTCGAAGCCCGGCGAGGGCGGCCAGCTGCCAGGGCGGAAGGCGACGCCGTACATCGCCGCGCTTCGCCGTGGCCAGCCCGGCCAGAGCTACATCAGCCCACCGCCGCACCATGACATCTACTCCATCGAGGATCTGGCGCAACTCATCGCCGATCTTCGCGCCATCAATCCCACGGCTCGCATCGGCGTCAAGCTCGTCGCCTCGCGCGGCGTGGGCACGATCGCGGCCGGTGTCGCAAAGGCGGGTGCCTCGTACATCCACTTGTCCGGCCACAGTGGTGGGACCGGCGCATCACCGCTCTCGTCGATCAAGCACGTCGGCGCGCCGTGGGAGTCGGGGCTCTCGGAGGTCCACCAGGTCCTTCTCCGCAACGACCTCCGCGACCGGGTCGCGCTCCGGACCGACGGCGGTCTGCGAACGGGTCGAGACCTCCTCATCGCCGCCCTCTTGGGGGCGGAGGAGTTCGCCTTCGGCACCGCGGCCCTCGTGGCCATCGGCTGCGACATGGCACGCCAGTGTCATCTGGACACCTGTCCCACCGGCATCGCCACCCAACGGGAGGATCTGCGAGCGACGTTCGCAGGCACCCCAGAGCAGGTCGAGCGTTTCGCACTGGCACTCGCTGAGGACCTCCGCCGGGAACTGTCGGCCATCGGTGCCCGGTCGGTGGGGGAGGTGGTGGGCGACGCTCGGCGAGTACTCCGGCCGATCCGCGGCGCCCGCGCGGAGCTCGGCC
>JALZLU010000142.1 GCA_030858685.1 Chloroflexota bacterium
TCACGATGGAACCGGGCTGGCGGTGGTCGAACGACGTGCAGCCCATCGCCGGGACCGCGTCGTGCCAGCAGCGGCACCTCGGCGTCATCCTGGCGGGCCACTTCCACGTGGAGACCGATGCCGGCGCCGTCGATGAGTTCGAGGCGGGCGACATCTACGAGATCCCGCCCGGGCACGACGGGTGGGTGCTCGGGGACACAGCGGTCCACATGTACGAGTTCACGAGCGGGCGGCAATACGCGCTCCCCGACGAGGACACCGGCGACCGGCGAGTCGTGACGGTGCTGATGACCGATATCGTGGATTCGACCGTCCACCTGGCCCGGCTCGGCGACCGGCGCTGGCGCGAGCTGCTCATCGAGCACAACGCCCGCGTCCGCGGCGCGCTCGACCGGTTCCGCGGCCGCGAGATCAACACGACGGGCGACGGATTCGTCGCCGTCTTCGACACGGCCGGTCGCGCCGTGCGCGCAGCGCGCGAGGTGGTCCGCGTGGTCCAGGAGCTCGGCATCGCGGTCCGCGCCGGCGTCCATACCGGCGAGGTCGAGTTCGTGGGCACGGACGTCCGCGGCATGGCGGTGCACCTGGTCGCCCGCGTGATGGGCCACGGCGGCCCGGGCGAGGTCTTGGTCACGACGACGACCGCCGAGCTCGCGACCGGGCCTGGGCTCGAGTTTGAGCCGATCGGCAAGGTGGAGCTGAAGGGGATCGACGGCGCGCGCGAGCTGTTCCGGCTGGCCCCCGTCGGTCAGTCTGCCTCGTAGCTCAGGTCGAGACGCTTGATCCACGGGCGCGGTGGGTCGGCACGTCTGAGGGATTCGCGCTCCTCACCCGCGTCATCGGTTCCCGGGGTGATCTCCGCTTCAACCTGATGCACTACCGCCGGATACCGCGAACCCATCCGGCGGCCCGAAGGGGTTACGTTCAAGAGGGGGAAATTGGTCGGGGCGAAAGGATTCGAACCTTCGACCTCTTGAACCCCATTCAAGTGCGCTACCAGACTGCGCTACGCCCCGACCGAGGACGGCCAGTCTAGCAAACTCCGCGCGGCTCTCCGCCCTCAGTCCCGAAACATGGTGGCCAGCGCCCGTTCGCGCAGCCAGCTCTCGAAGCCGGCCAGCTCGTCCTTCGATTCGCGCGATAGCAGATCGATGAGGCAGCGCTGCACACTCTTGCCCTCGAACAGCGCGTTATGGACCTCCTGCGCGATGGGCATCTCCACGCCCAGCTCGGCGGCCATGGCCAGCGCGGCCTCCACGGTGTAGGCACCCTCCGCAACGCCGGGCAGGCTGCCTTCGATGTCCGTCCAGCGGCGACCCTCGGCCAGTTCCACGCCCAGCTTGTGGTTGCGCGACAGGCTCGAGGAACAGGTGGCCAGCACGTCGCCGATGCCGGCAAGGCCGGCGAAGGTCAGCGGATTGGCGCCCGCCGCCACACCGAGTCGGGTCATCTCGGCCAGACCGCGCGTCATCAGACCGGCCTTGCCGTTGTCGCCGAAACCGAGCCGATCCGTGGCCCCGGCGGCGATGGCGATGATGTTCTTGAGCGCGCCACACAGTTCCACGCCGATGACATCGCGGTTGCGGTAGAGCCGGAACGAGCGAGATGCCAGGATGGCGATGACGCGGTCGCTGACGGCTTCGTCCGCGGCGCCGACGACCGAGCTGGCCGGCAGGCCGCGGGCGACCTCCAAGGCGAGGTTCGGACCGGACATGGCGGCCACGCGACCGGCGGCCGAGGGGATCTCGTCGGTCACGACCTGGGTCATGCGTCTCAGTGAGCCTCGTTCGATGCCCTTGGCCACGGAGAGGAGGACGGCACCCGGCGCGATCGAGGGCGCCGCCGCGGCACACACGGAGCGCATGGCTGCCGAGGGCACGGCCAGGATCACCAGGTCACGGGCATCCCGAAGCGCCTCCGGCTCGACCACGACCTCGATCTCCACGGGCAGCACCACGCCCGGCAGGTAGCGAGCGTTCTCCCGTGTCTCGGCCAACGCCGAGGCTTGAACCCTGTCGCGAGCGATGAGCGTGACCGGCCCCGATCGTGCCAGCAGCAGGGCCAGGGTGGTGCCCCAGGTCCCGGCGCCCACGACCGCGCGAGTGGCACCGCTCATGACCACCTGCGTCGGTACACGCGCCCACCATGACCCTCATGCACAGGGACGCTCAACGCCGCGATCGCTCCGCCGAGCTGCGTCGAGCGGTCGTCTTGCCGCGCACCTTGGGCGGTCGCTTGCCGCCGGCGCGCTTTCCGCGCTTGAGCTCCATCTCGATGCGCGACCGCTCCCGGAAGATGAGCTTGATGGGTGTGCCCGAGAAGCCGAACGCCTCGCGGATGCGATTCTCCAGGTAGCGCCGGTAGCTGAAGTGGACGGAGCCGGCTTCCGAGGCGAAGAGCACGAACGTGGGCGGCTCGATGGCGGCCTGCGTGGCGTAGTAGAAGCGCGGCCGCTTGCCCTTCACGGGCGGGGCAGGTTGCCGGAAGGCGGCTTCGGTGATGGCCTTGTTGAGGGCCGGCGTGGTGACGCGGCGGCGGCGTTCATCGGCGATGATCAGCGCCGACGTCAGCGCCCGACTGACCCGCAAGCCGGTCAGCGCGCTGATGGCCACCACCGGCGCGAACTGGAGGAACGGCGCGTCACGACGCACGCCCGTGACGTACTCGTCGAAGGTGTCCTGGTCCTTCTCGACAAGGTCCCATTTGTTGATGGCGATGACCAGCCCGACGCCCTCATCGACCACATAGCCGGCCACGTGCGCGTCCTGCGCCGTCAGCCCGTCAGCGGCATCCAGGACCAGGATGGCCACGTCCGCCCGGCCGATGGCGCGGATGGCGCGGAGTGCGGAGAACCGCTCGTAGGCAGGCCCGGCGGCGACCTTGCCGCGACGCCTGATGCCGGCCGTATCCACCAGGCGGACCTCCCGGCCCTCCCAGCTCAGCGAGGTGTCGATGGCGTCGCGGGTGGTGCCCGGGATGTCGCTCACGATGACCCGCTCTTCCCCGAGCAGCGAATTCAGCAGTGACGACTTGCCCACGTTGGGCCGGCCCACGATGGCCACCCGCGTGGAGGCCGGGACAGGGGCCTGATCGGCAGCGGGGACCTCCCCGTCAGGTTCTCCCTCGGCCGCATCGTCAGCTCCGGCGACGGAGACGGGAAGTGGCGCTTCCACGCCCATGGCCGCCCACTCCGCCTCCTCCAGACGCTCCTCCTCCAGGCGCTTCCGCTCGACCTCCGGATCCGACTCTGGCGGCAGGGCCCAGATCACGGCATCGAGCAGGTCCGCCACGCC
>JALZLU010000167.1 GCA_030858685.1 Chloroflexota bacterium
TCATCGGTGGCGCGACGGGCATGATCGGCGACCCGTCGGGCAAGAGCAGCGAACGAAAGCTCCTGGCCGACGCGCAGATCGCCGCCAACGCGGCGGCCATCCGCGGGCAACTGGAGAGGTTCATCGACTTCTCGCCCGGCCCGACCGAGCCGCTGATGGTCGATAACCGCGAATGGCTGGCGCCCTACTCCATGCTCGACTTCCTGCGCGAGATCGGCAAGCACTTCACGGTGCCCTACATGCTCGCCAAGGACTCGGTCAAGGCGCGGCTGGAGGCTGGCATGTCCTTCACGGAGTTCTCCTACATGACGCTGCAGGCGGCTGACTTCCTGCACCTCCACCGAGAGCGCGGCGTGGACCTGCAAATGGGCGGCGGTGACCAGTGGGGCAACATCACGGCCGGTCTGGAGCTCATCCGGCGCGCGGAGGGGCGAGAGGAAGGCGCTGATCCGCCGACCTTCGGGCTGTGCAGCCCGCTGCTGCTCACGCGCTCGGGCGTGAAGATGGGCAAGTCTGAGCGCGGCGCCGTGTTCCTGGATCCGTCACTCACCAGCGCCTACGAGTTCTACCAGTACTGGCTCAACGATGAGGACGAGCTGGCGGTGCAGCACCTGCGCTGGCTGACGGAGCTGGGTCGTGAGGATATCGAGGCCATCGGAGCCGAGCAGGCGGCAGCGCCGGGCGTGAGGGCCGCGCAAAGGGCACTGGCCTTCGACCTGACGGCGCGGGTCCACGGCCGGGAAGAGGCCGAGCGGCAGGTACGTGTTGCGGACGCCGCCTTCTCAGGCGCTCCCGTGATTGATCCCGATGTGCTGGACGTGCTCCACCGCGAGATCGGAGGCTTCGAGCTGACCGACGAGGTGCTGTCGGGCGACATGGTCGGCCTGGCGCTGGCCAGCGGCCTGTTCGCGTCCAAGGGCCATGCGCGGCGGGCCATATCGCAGGGTGGCCTTTCCGTGGGTGGGGAGCGCGTGACGTCCGTCGACCAGACGGTCCCCGAGCTGGTGGCCGGGCGCTACCTCGTCGTACGGGCCGGCAAGAAGCGGCTATCCGTCGGGCGGCAGGGAACCTCGCCTGAGCTGCCTCACGGGGCGTGACGTCGCCGAAGCGCTTCGATGATCGCTGCGGGTCGTGTCTCACGCTCGGACGCCAACACGAGCGCGTGATAGAGCAGATCGGCTACCTCGCCCGTCAATGCCGACTGCGTCTCGGCGGTGGAGCCCGTCGCGTCGTCCTTGGCGGCGAGCACGACCTCCGTGGCTTCCTCGGCGACCTTGCGAGCCACGGCATCCACGCCGCCCTCCAGCAGGCGCGTGGTGTAGGAGTCCGGTGGGCGGTTGGCAGCACGGTCGGCGATGGTCGACCAGAGCGTCTCCAGCCAGGCGAAGCCCTGCGGCGCGGCAGGTTCGGCCGGCGCGGTGGGGTCGATCGAGTCGGTCGCGTCGTCGAAGCAGGATCGTGCGCCGGTGTGGCAGGTCGGCCCGGCCGCCTCGGCGGTGATAAGGATCGCGTCACCGTCGCAGTCGAGCTGCGCGCGGACCAGCCGCAGCGTGTTGCCGCTGGTCTCGCCCTTGCGCCACAGCCGGTCGCGCGAACGCGAGTGGAAATGGACATCGCCGGTTCGCAGGGTCGCCTCCAGCGCCTCGCGGTCCTGCCAGGCCAGCATCAGGACGCGGCCGTCTGCTGCGTCTTGGACGATGGCAGGCACGAGGCCGTCAAGGCTCCAACGCACGGCGCCGGTATCGACTTCCGTCACACGGACACCGGCAGGAGCCGCACCGGGACGCCTGCCGCCGCCAGTGCCTCCTTGACCGATGCGATCGAGTGCAGGTCCCGATGGAAGATGGAGGCGGCTAGCACCGCGTCTGCGCCACCCTCCGTGATGGCCGCCACCATGTCCGCAGGGGTGCCCGCGCCACCCGACGCGACGACGGGCACATCCACCGCCGCGACCACCGCCCGGATGAGGTCCAGGTCATAGCCGTCGCGCGTGCCATCCCGGTCGATCGACGTCAGCAGCACCTCCCCGGCACCCAACTCGACCAGGCGCCGCGCCCAGGTCACCGCATCCAGGCCCGTCGCCTCACGACCGCCCTGCGCCACGACCTCCCAGCCCGGCGATTCGTCGCTGGTCACCACTCGGGCCCGGGCATCGATGGAGGCCACGACGCATTGGCGTCCGAACAGCCGGGCACAGCGGCGGATCAGCGCGGGATCGCGCACCGCGGCCGTGTTGACCGCCACCTTGTCCGCACCGGCGCGCAGCACGGCCTTCATGTCGTCCGTCGAGCGCACGCCGCCGCCCACCGTGAGCGGCACGAAGGCGCTGCGGGCCGTCCGCTCCACGATGTCCAGCAGCGTGCTGCGAGCCTCCGGCGCCGCCGTGATGTCCAGAAACACGAGCTCGTCGGCGCCGGCCTCAGCGTAGCGAGCGGCGAGCGTCGGTGGGTCGCCCTCGTCGGACAGATCCGCGAAACGGGTGCCTTTGACAACGCGGCCGTCTGCCACGTCAAGGCAGGGGATCACGCGGCGCAGGAGCATCCCTCAGGTCGCCGCGGCAGCGACGCCGGCAGGGGAGGCGAGCCGCACCAGGTTGGCCAGGATGCGCAGACCATCCGCTCCGGATCGCTCGGGATGGCACTGGATGCCCATGATCCGCCCTGCTGCCACGACGCTCGGAAAGCGCCCGCCATGCTCCGTCTCGGCGACCACCGTGGAGCGGTCCTCGGGCACGCCCACGAAGGAGTGCACGAAGTAGGCCGGCGCGCCATCAGCGACACCCTCCAGCAGCGGATGGTCCCGTACGCGCTCCAGTGAGTTCCAGCCGATGTGCGGCAGGCGCGGCGCATCAGGCACTCGCTCGACCGATCCGGCCAGCAGGCCCAGCATCTCTGCGCCGTCCTCCTCGGACCGCTCGAAGAGCAACTGGAGGCCCAGGCAGACACCGAAGTACCAGGTGCCATCCTGGACAGCGTCCGTGATGGCTCGATCCAGCCCCTGGCGACGCAGTCGCGCCATGGCCGGTCCGCTGGCGCCCACTCCGGGCACGACGATCGCGTCGGCACCGACCAGGTCGGCCGCACGGCTGGCCTGCCGCACCGTCGCACCGGCCCGTTCGAGCGCGTGCTGGATGCTCACCAGGTTGCCCGCACCGTAGTCGACCACGGCGACCTCGGTCATCGGCCCGGTCCCGTCGACGGGCCCGGCGAAGCCTCCAGGGTGCCTTTCGTCGAGGCCACGCCGGTGCGCCGCGGGTCGATGGTCACTGCCCGGCGCAGCGCCCGCGCAAGAGCCTTGAACGCAGCCTCCGCCATGTGGTGGTCGTTGCGGCCGCTGGCGCGCAGGTGAAGGGTGGCGCCGGCCGTCAGGGCGAACGACTCGAGGGCGTGCTCTACCAACTGCGTCGGGAGGGCACCCAGTCGCTCGCCGCGGAAGGGCAGGTCTAGCACAGCATATGGGCGGCCGGACAGATCGAGCACACATGTCGCCAGCGATTCGTCCATGGGCACGGACGCCTCGCCGAAGCGCTCGATACCGGCACGATCGCCCAGCGCTCGGTTGAGGGCCTCGCCCAGGGCCAGCGCGATGTCCTCCACGGTGTGGTGCTCGTCGATGTGGAGGTCGCCTGCGGCCTCGATCGACAGGTCGAACAATGCGTGGTGGGCCAGCGCGGTCAGCAGGTGATCGTAAAAGCCGATTCCGCTCGCGATCGACCCCCGTCCAGAGCCGTCCAGGCTCAGCCGCACCGTGATGCTGGTCTCGCGCGTCTCTCGGCGGACCTCGGCCGTGCGCGGATCCTTGCTCGACGCGGTGCTCACGGTTGCCACCCGTCTATGACGTCGAGCAGTCGCTCGTTCTCTTCCCGGCTGCGCACGGTCAGTCGAAGGTGATCCGCCAACGGATGATCCGCCGGGAAGGTGCGCGGCACGATGCCGGCGCGCAGCAAGTGCTCGGCGGCAGCCTCAGCGAGCGGCCTGTCACGAAGAGGAACGAGCAGGAAGTTGGT
>JALZLU010000216.1 GCA_030858685.1 Chloroflexota bacterium
GGATGACACTCTGGCGGGCTCGGACGGTGAGGGGCAGATCCCGGCCGCTTCGGTGGGCCGCGCTCATGGCTCCCGCCCCGGGTCGTCCCCGTGAGTTCCCCACAGCGACAGATCGAGCTCGGGCACCAGCCTTATCAATCGCTCGACCTCCGGCGCGAAGGCGCGCGCCATGGCGACCCGCTGCACACCGCTCAGGGCGGCCTTGCTCACACGAGTGGCATTGACGCGTCGCTCCGACGCTGTCAGCGCCTCGGCGGGCGCCAGGTCCAGACCCAGGAACTCGAACGTCCGGCGCAGCTCCCCGCGCGGATCCGCCACGCAGCGCTCGTACTGCAGCACGAGGACCTGTTCGCGCGGGAAGTGCTGCCACAGCCGCTCCAGCTGATCGGCGTAGCAACCCCGCTGGAAGCCACCGTTGGCCGCTGCGCGCGGCGTCCAGGAGAGCGTCAGGCGGTTCTCGGTCAGCGTCAGGCCAGAACGGAACCGCTCGATGGGGTCGCGCAGGAGGACCAGCAGCCGGGCCGCCGGGGCTGCGCGACGGAGCAACGGCGGCGCCCAGAAGTCGACCATGTAGCCCGGCGTCCACTCGCCGGCCAGGCCTGTCGGCGTCCGGCCTCCCGCCAGGCCACCGGCTGGTCGCGCGAACGACGCGTGGTAGCGCGGGATCTGCGCGTCGGTCCAGGAGCCGTCCCAGAACCGATCGAAGAAATGCACTTCCTTGGGCACGCCCGGCGCGCGGTACACATCGGGGTGGGCATGGATCAACGCGTCCCACCAGGTCGTTCCCGACCGAGCCGTGCCGACCCCCACGAAGTCGGGCGGCCGCACTTCCCAGCCGGCAGGCACGGCAGTGGTCTCGCCAGGGTCGAGTGCCTTGCGCGCGCTGGTCACCTGTGCATCGACCCGATGATACGGGTGTCCTCAGCCGCTAGCCTTGGCAGGTGCCCCCCTCGCACGCAGCTACCGATGCCCCCGGTCCCTTGGCAGGCGTGCGCGTATGCGACTTGTCGACGGTCCTGGCCGGACCGTATTGCACGATGCTCCTGGCCGACCTTGGCGCCGACGTCATCAAGGTCGAGCCACCGGACGGAGACCCCACGCGCCACTACGGGCCGCCCAATGCCGGCAAGCCCGAACCCGGCACGGCGTACGACCCGCCCGATCCTCGCGCCGACCCGGCCTACCCCGGCGAGTCCGGCTACTTCATGTCCATCAACCGCAACAAGCGGGGCATGCGCCTGGATCTCAAGCAGGCCGGCGCGCGTGAGGTGCTCGGTCGGATCGTGCAGCGCTCGGACGTGCTGGTCGAGAACCAGCGGTCCGGCGGCCTCGATCGCCTGGGCTTTCCCGACGAGGAGCTCGACCGGATCAACCCTCGGCTGGTGCGCCTGTCCATCACCGGCTACGGACCGACCGGCCCGGACGCCGGCAAGCCCGGCTTCGACTTCATCATCCAGGCGGCTTCAGGCCTGATGTCCATCACCGGGCAGCCTGACGAAGCGGGTGGCGAGCCGACCAAGGTCGGTGTGGCCGTCTCCGACCTGACCACCGGGATGCTGGGCGCCGTGGCGGTTCTGGCGGGGCTGCGCGAAGCGGAGCGGACCGGTCGTGGCCAGCGCATCGACCTCTCCTTGCTGGAATCGAGCGTGGCCTGGCTCATCAACCAGGCCGCGAATCACCTGGTGGGCGGCACCGTTCCCGGCAGGCTGGGCAATCGACACCCCAACATCACGCCATACGAGACGTTCCCCACGGAGGACGGCCAGATCGCCGTGGCGGTCGGCTCGGAGCGGCAGTGGCAGCGATTCTGCGATGCGCTGGGGGCTCCGGAGCTGGCCACGGATCCTCGGTTCGCCACGAACGGTGAGCGGGTGCGCCAGCGGGATGAGTTGCGCGGCCTTCTGGTGGCGCGTTTCGCGGAGCGCCCTTCGGCGGAGTGGCTGGAGGTGCTCTCCGCGGGCGAGGTGCCCTGTGGCCCCGTGCGCGACCTCGCCCAGGTCTTCACCGATCCTCAGGTGCTGGAACGCGACATGGTCGCCACGGTGGAGCACCCCACCGTGGGCGAGTTGCGGCTCACCGGCATCCCCTTCAAGTTCGCCGCGACACCCGGCAGCATCCGTCGGCCGCCGCCGCTGCTGGGTCAGCAC
>JALZLU010000224.1 GCA_030858685.1 Chloroflexota bacterium
CGTCGGCGAAGACGGTGACATTGCGGATCCGCCGGTCGTCAGACGTCGGATCCGTGTCCGCCTGCCTGTCCACGATGACCGTGCCGTATACGAAACCCAGGCCTGCGTCGGTCGGGTGATCCGGCCGGTGGTCGCGGCGGAGCGCGTCGGTGATGGCGGCTCCGGCTCTTGTGAGACGGTCCAGATCGGCCGGGGTCACGCGCAATCCCAGGTCCGCCGCGTCGACGATGCCGTAGTAGGCGCCACCGAAGGCGATGTCGACGCGAATCGCGCGCGCGCCGTCCGGCAGCTCGATGCCTTCCGGCCGGACTTCCACATCCCGCGTCGCGAGGTAGGACGGGACGTTGGCGAATCGCACCCGCTCGACTTCAGGGCCGCCCCACTCAGCCGCTCGGACGTGTGCGCTGGCCGTGACCAACCCGGCGGGTGTCTCGAAACGGATGGTCGTCTCGGGCGCCGTGGCAGGGAACAAGCCCTCTTCGATGAGGGCCGTCGTGATGGCGATGATGCCGTGGCCGCACATCGTGCTGAAGCCCTCGTTGTGCATGAACAGGACCGCCACGTCGGCATCGGGACGGAACGGCGCCAGTAGGACGGCGCCATACATGTCGCGATGGCCACGAGGTTCGTGCATGGCGACGCGGCGGGCCTCATCAGCGTTCTCTTGTGCCCACAGGCGTCGCTCCAGGATCGGCGCGAAAGGCGCCTGGGGGAAACCGCTGCGGATGAGGCGCAATGGCTCGCCGGCGCAGTGCACATCGATGGCCTGCATCGTGATCGTGGCGTGTGCGCGCGCTGCGGAAGACGGCGTCGGCTGCTCGGCTACCGGCGGCTGATCCATTGCTCAGATGCTAGGGGTCAGAAGCCTCCCCCGCTCAGACCCTGCCAATGGCGGCCTGTCATCGCTCTTGCTATGGTGCCCAGATGGCCGCGAGCACATATACGAACCCCGTTCATGATGGGTACTTAGCGGATCCCTTCGTGCTCCGGATCGGCGCGGACTACTACGCCTACGGCACCCGCATCCCGGCGCTGGAGGGCCGCCTCTTCGAGGTGCTGCACTCTGTCGATCTGGTCCATTGGACGTCGCTTGGCGGCGCGCTGGAGCCGGTAGACCTGCCCACTGCCATCGACTACTGGGCGCCGGAGGTCGCACAAATCGACGGCCGCTTCTACCTCTACTACTCGACCGGGATCGAGGATCGGTTCCATCGCCTGCGTGTCGCCATCGCCGATCGGCCCGAGGGTCCATTCCTGGACGCCGGGCGCATCCTGACTCCGGAAGACGATCCGTTCACCATCGACGCACACCCCTTCCGGGACGACGATGGGCAGTGGTACCTCTACTACGCGCGTGACTTCCTCGACGGCGGCCGGCCCGGCACGGCCCTGGTGGTCGATCGGATGCTCGACCCGCTGACCCTGGCGGGGGACCGGCGGACGGTGCTGCGGGCGACCGCTGACTGGCAGATCTTCAAGCGGCAGCGGTCGATGTACGGCGCCGTCTACGAGTGGCACACGCTGGAGGGACCCTTCGTGGTGAAGCGCCAGGGTCGCTACTGGTGCTTCTACTCCGGCGGGTGCTGGACGGACGAGACGTACGGTCTCGCCTACGCCGTGGCGGACAGCCCGCTGGGTCCGTTCGTCGAACCCGGCGGTCACGGACCCGGCGTGTTGCGCACCGTGCCGGGCCGCATGATCGGACCCGGACACGCGTCCATCACCGTGGCACCCGACGGCAGTGATCACCTGGTCTATCACGCCTGGGATGTGGCCCAGACGGCTCGCCGCATGTGCATCGATCGCCTCGAATGGACGCCTGAGGGCCCGCGGACTGCAGGCCCGACCTGGACGCCGCAGCCGGCTCCGTCGGCTGGCGCCGCGCACAGGTAAGGCGTCAGGCTGCTCAGCGGCTGCGATGCTCGATGGCCGGGATGACGCCACTATCGTCTGAGCGAGCGAGGCGGTCGTGCCCTGATGCTACCGCCCGGACTCTTTGAGCCTGGCCCAAGCCTTCAGCGCCCGTAGCCAGCGTTCCGCCTGGCGGGGCGAGCGGAACCGTATCGCGCGGATGTGCAGATACTCCGGCCGGCTCAGTGCCCCTTCGATCCGCTGCCGGCGGCCACGGTGCGTGGTAAGCACCCACCAGAAAAGCGAGTCGCGCGAGAAGAAGGCGGTGCGCCATCGCTCGCGATTGCCGTTCCAAAGTTCTTGTCTGCCGATGACGCGTACCACGGTGCGCCGCGTGAGCCGGAGAAGGATGACCGGCAGTGGATACTCCAGCCACACCACGGTGTCGGCCGCGCCCCAGATGAGCGGCTGCAGGTGGGAGTACCCGCCGTCGACGACCCAGCCTTCGGATACACCGATCGCCGCGGTCACTCGGGCGCGGAAGACGTCAGGGTCAGCCTCCTTCCAGCCGGCCTCCCAGTTCAGCGCGTCGAGCTCCACATGGGGCACGTTCATGATCGCCGCCAGCCGGCGCGCGAACGTCGTCTTGCCGGCAGCGGACGTGCCGACCACGACGATCCGTCTCATCCCGATAGTGTCTCAGGGGGGATGTGCCGCCACGCTGTCCGAGCCGCTACCGGTCTGCAGGGGCTGAGACGCCAAGTGCAAGTGCGAATCTACGGACACATGCCTTTGGGCGCGGGTTCGATGGGCAGTGCCGACAGGGTCGATCCGAAGGACTCCTCGACCGAGACGATGCCGGTATCACCGCTGCCGGTACCGGTGATGCTCAGCGTCTCGCCGTCCGTGGAGAGGTCAAGGTCGTAGACGACTGAGATAGGACCGATGGGCGTGGGCACGGTTCCCGGCACGGTCGCGCTGGTGACCTGCGTACCACCCTCGCCGGGGAAGCTGAACGCGACAGGGACATCCACGAAGGGGACCGTGAAGCCGTCGCCGGCATCGAGTCCACCAAGCCGGAAGACGCCTTCCCAGGCACCGTAAGCGCCGTCACAGGCCAGAAGCTCGATGATTCGGCCAGCCAACACCGCATCGGAAGCCGGCCGATCCACTGTGACCCACACGGCGCCCTCCTCAGGCAACTGGTGCCAGGTCACCTCGACCGCTTGCCAGCCGCGCGGGTGTAGTCGCGCCTCCAGAGCCGGTGCCAGTCGTTCGTAGGCCGCCTGGACCGCTGGCGCGGCCACACCCAGGTCACCGCCGGTCAGGAGACCCTGGACGAGGGACTTGAGCTCATCGATATCCCGTCGCTCCAGGACCGCCCAGACGACGACGATCTCGCTGCGAGGCGTTCCCTCGTCGTGCGCCTCGCGCGTCTCGCCCTTGGTCTGGTAGGCGAGGGTCGCGGTGCCGTTCTCGTCGAGTTCGAGGTCGCCCTCGATGTCCGTGCCGTGCTTGACGATGCCGGGCGCTACGAAGGCCACTGACGTGCCTTCCAGCTCGACCTCATCGAGCGATGCGCCGGCCAGCGCGGCGCAGCCGCGCACCTCGTCGGCGAAGCTGCCCTCGCCCTGGTCAACGCTCACGCGGACGGACTTGGAGGGATCGGCCAGCTCCGACTCATCGACGATGTAGTGGACGCTCAGCGGTGCCGCACTCATGAGCACGACCCACGGCCGGGAGATGCTGGTGGCGTAGACGAGCAGCGCCATCGCGCCTACCGCGCGTCGAAGTCGCTCCGGGTCCGACTCGATGCCTGCGTAGAGGTCGATGGCGTCGTCCAGCCAGTCGGGTGCCATGGGCAGCCCCGGGTCGAGGATGCCCTCGAGCACGCCAGACAGGTAGGTCGCAGCCTGGTCGCAGAACTCCGCTCCTTCGCCGTTCGTCGCCGCGAGCCTGATGCCCGCGGGGCGCGACGATGTGGCTTCTGAGTCGCCGGGGACCATATCGCCCAGGAAAAGTGCCTGGACGAGCATCGGGATGCGGAGATCCGCCGGATCGGTGGCGCCGATATCGCCGAGCATCTCCAGCGCGGACTCCGCGGCGGGCGTGCCAGCGGTGCGTGCCCAGCCAGCGATGAGCGGCGAGATCGCCGCTGCCCCGTCGGCTGCCGAGACGTCGTCGAGGTCCGAGCCGGGCGATCCACCGCCGGCGCTCGCCTCAAGAGCCATGTTCCGGACCTGGAAGCGCAGGAACTCGACCCCGCTCGGTGCGCTGACCTCGCTGAGCGGCGGCTCTCCGGGGGCCATCCGGACGGTCACGCCGGCAGAGGCCAGGACTTCGATCGCCTCGGTGACGTCTTCGAGTCCGAAGGCCTCGTCCGTGCCTGGGGCCGTGGTCTCACGACCGCCGGAGTCATCGCCCGAAGGTTGCCCGTCGGTCGGTACCTGTGAAGCGGCCGATCCCGGGGCGCCGGACGGCGTGAGCGCGGGGCTTTCCGTCGTGCGGCCCGCTGGCGAAGGGACCGGGGACTCCGCCGCGCATGCAGCCAGGAGCAACCAGCAGAGAACGACGACCGTCTGACGCCATGCCCGTGGCTGGTTGATCCCTGGATGCACCGCGACCTCCGATAGCGATCGAAACGACCCCTCGTTCCAACGGAGCCCCCAAGACGGCTTGTATATCACAGCGTGCGAGTGGGCCGACGACGCCACTCTCGACGGGCGTACTGTGGGCCGATGTCACCGTCGCCCCTCTCTCCTACCGATTGAGCCTCGCCACTCCGTGAGCAAGCCGGTGGAGATCGTAGGTCGGAGCGCCGAGCTCGGGGTCGTCCGCGACTTCATCGACACACCAGCTTCGGCGCGGGCACTGCTCCTGCGCGGCGACGCCGGCATGGGCAAGACGGTGCTGTGGCAGCACGCGCACGACTCAGCGCGAGAGCGAGGTCGTGCGGTACTCGCGTCTCAGCCGACGCGATCGGAGGCGCGGCTCTCCTTCGCGTCCCTCGGCGAGCTGGTGTCGTCCGTACCGGACGCCGCCGTGGGGGCGCTCCCCGACCCTCAACGGGGGGCGCTCGATGTCGCCCTGCTGCGCGCGCCGGGGGCGCCAGCTGATCAGCTGGCGGTCTCCATGGCCTTCGTCTCGCTCCTGACTGCGACTTCACGCTCGGCACCGGTCATCGTGGCCATCGATGACGCACAGTGGATCGACGTGCCGACCGTCCGCGTGCTCGAGTTCGCACTCCGCCGGACCGTTGACCGGGACGTTCGCTTCGTCCTGGCTGTACGATCGGGGGAGCCGGCATCCTTCGCGGATGCGCTGCTGCACGCCTTTCCGGACCCCGCGACCCGGATACTCGAGCTGGCGCCACTGAGCCTCGGCGCGCTCCATCATCTGTTCTCCACGCGACTGCAACAGCACTTCCCGCGACCTACGCTGGTGAAGATCGCCCAGTCATCGGGAGGCAACCCGCTGGTCGCGCTGGAGATCGCCCGGGCGCTGATCGAGTCCGGCGAGCGCCTCGCTCCGGGTGCACCGTTGCCCGTCTCGTCGACCTTGCGCCAACTTCTTGGTCGCAGGATCATCCGGTTGCCCCGCGCGACTCGCGACGCTCTCCTGGTGATGGCAGGCTCGACCCAACCCGACACCGAGCTGCTCGGCCGCGCCCTGGGCGTCCCTGACATCGAGGCACATCTCCTGCCTGCGGAAGTAGCTGAGATCATCGTGAGAGATGGCGACCGCCTTCGATTCTGGCATCCGCTGATGGCGTCGGTCGTGTATGGCACGGCGTCGCCCGCTCGACTGCGCGGATTGCACGGGCAGCTGGCGGCACTGGCGGCGAACCTCGAGGAGCGTGCGAGGCACCTGGCGCTGTCGACCGACACGGCGGAGGAGGCTGTGGCGGCGGTGCTGGAGGAGGCAGCGTCGCACGCTCGAAAACGTGGCGCACCGGATGCCGCGGCAGAGTTGATGGCGCTGGCGCGAAGGCACACGCCGGCGATCGATCCCACCAGCCGTACGCGGCGGCTGCTCACCGCCGGCGAGACGATGCTCGAGGCGGGAGATCTGGAGGCCGCTCGTCGCCTGCTGGAGGGCGCCGTGGCGGAGATGCCTCACGACGGCGGCCGGGCGCGCGCGCTACTGCTGCTGGCGACCATCCGCTGGTACGACGACGTCGCGGTCGCACTCGGCACCGCGCAGGAGGCGCTCGTCGATGCCGGCGAAGACGGATCGTTGCGCGGTCGTATCCACATGTATCTCGCTCTCTTCACCAGTGACCAGGCTCAGTCGGCTGCCCACAGTCAGGCCGCCCTGCGGCTAATCGACCCAGAACAGGAGCCGAGCCTTCTGGCCTTCGCGCAGTTCGGCGACTTCTACGGCCAAGTCCAGCGAGCGAGCGCAGTACGCATGGACCTCTTCGAACGTGCCCTGTCGCTTGAGCCGGAGACTCCGACGTGGGAAGTCTCGACCATCCCGGCGCTCTGGTGGAAGTACACCGACGACTACGCGCGGTCACGAGATCGGCTCCACCTCCACCTCCGGTGGGCGCGCGAGACCGGGGACGCATCGTCGGATGCCGAACTCTTCGCACACCTCGCGGAGCTCGAGGCGTGGGCGGGCGACTGGGTCCTGGCCCAGCAGTACGCCGATGCGGGCGTCGATGCCGCAGAGCAGATGGGCCAACCGCTGGAGAACGCCGCGCATCGGGCCCAGGCGCTCGTACGTGCCTACCTTGGTCGCATCGACGAGGCCCACCAGGCTGCAGCGGCGGGGCAGGCGGCGGCCGCTGCGACGAACGACATCGCCCTGTCGGCGATGTACCGCACCGTGCTCGGTTTCGCTGCCCTGAGCGATGGCGATTGGGCCGCAGCGGATCGGCATCTCACGGCTCTGCAGAGCGAGCTTGACGAGCTGGGCACTCCCGAGCCGATCCGGTTCCGGTCGGAGCCGGACCACATCGAGGCCCTCGTCGCGCTGGGTCAGCTGGACCGGGCCGAGGCGCTCGCGGCCACACTTGACAAGCGGCATGGTTTCCTGCCGCGTCCGTGGACCAGCGTCGTGACGTCTCGCTCACGCGGACTCGTCCTTGCTGCGCGCGGTGACCTGGTTGCGGCCCTCGCCGAGTCCCAGGCGGCGGTGGGCGCCTCGAAGTCCTTCGAGTCTCCATTCGAAGTAGCCAGGACCCTTCTCGTCCACGGCCAGATCCTGCGGCGCGTGAACCAGCGCCGAGCCGCCGGGCAAGCGCTCGCCGAGGCGCAGCGCGTCTTCGAGTCACTTGGCGCGCAGCGCTGGTCGCGCCGCGCGACGGACGAGGCCGCCCGACTCGGGACTCGCCGGAAGGGCGGCGCTTCGCTAACGGCCTCGGAGCGCGAGGTGGCCGCTCTGGCCGCGGAGGGTCTCACCAACCGGGAGGTCGCTCAACGCCTGTTCGTCAGTCCCAAGACCGTCGAGGCGAACCTGTCGCGCATCTACTCCAAGTTGGAGATCCAGTCGCGCGCTGAGCTCGGACGCGTGATGTCGAACATCGTGGCGCCGGGAGATCCGACCCAAAGGTAGGGAAACACCCGACGCAGTGGGGCCTGGCGGCGCCTACCTTGCTTCTCAGACGCCTGCAGACAGCCCCTTCTGGTGGCCCTTCATCCCGACAGGCGACCGGAGGACGATCATGCCCGAGCCCTTCGCCGCTCAGCGGCCTCGACACGCCCCGCGGATCGCCATCTCAATGGGGATCGCTCTGGCCATGGCATTCGCGCCCTTACCCCTTGGACCGAGCACCGTCCTTGCCGAAGATGGCGAGCCGATGCTCATCGGCCGCTTCAACCATTCATGTGTCGGATCGCCCAACTGCTTCACGTCGCCCTACTCCGACTCCACCACGGAGATCTTCTCCCGGGTGGAGTTTCCGCGCTCGGTGTTCGTGGCGCGAAACGGCTACGGCGGCGCAACTGCGGGGCATCCCGCCGGCTTCGCCCTGACCGGCGATGCGGCAGGCACGGGTACGGGCGTTTACGGCCTATCAGAGTCGGGAGTCGCCATACACGGGATCGCCAATGGCGCCGAGGCTGCCGTCGTAGCTGAGAACACAGCGAGTGGGGCCGCGCTCTTCGCGAGGGGCAGGAACGGCGACGGCATCTTCTCGACGACCATCGCCGCCAACCGGAGCGGCGTCTATGGCGAGAACACCGGCGGTGGCGGCTGGGGCGTCGTCGGACGCACGAACGCCGAGTCGAAGCCTGGTGTTTGGGGCGACAACATCGGACGAGGCAACGGAGTGCACGGACTCTCGAATGGTCCTCTTGCCAGCGGCGTCTATGGCTCGAACTCGTCCCAGGGCTACGGTGTCGCGGGGCGGACCGGAAGCCCTTCGCGCGCTGGCACATTGGGCGACAACACGGGCTCTGGTCCGGGCGTGGTTGGCGAGAGTGCCGCCGGACCGGGCGTGCTCGGACTCAGTCACGGGTCCGGTGCGGCCGGTGTGACGGGCGATGCGACGGCATCGAGCGGGGTCGGCGTGAAGGCCATGGCGTCCGGCTCTGGCACCGCCCTCGTGGTGAACGGCAAGGCAGCCTTCAGCCGGAGCGGCAAGCTGACCATACCGAGCGGTGCGTCTAGCGTCAGCGTTTCCGGGCTATCGCTGACCAGCGCAAGCCTCGTCCTCGCGACGCTCCAGGTGCATCGACCAGGCATCGCCGTCGCGGCGGTCGTCCCGAACGCCGCCGCCGGATCGTTCACGGTGTACCTCACGAGAGCTGTGTCCAGCAACACCAGGGTCGCCTGGTTCGTGGTCAATTGAGACCGCTCGCGCTCTCCGTCGCCATGGGCTCCGGCGACCACCCGATGTTCTTGGTCGAACGCTATGCGACGGACCTTTCTGTCGACCAGCTTCGGCTGGCTGGCCGCAGCGCTCAACGATGCGCCGCGCTCCTCACTCCAGCATCTGATGCGCGGTACCTCGGATCGATCCTCCTGCCCACTGACGAGATGGCGCTGTGCCTGTTCGAGGGGTCGTCGGAGGAGGTGGTCCGCCGTGCACTAGAACGAGGAACCCTCGCCTTCGAGAGGATCACGCGAGCGGTGCAGGTCGGACCCAGGTCAGGTGGCTCCAAGTGAGGCTCGACATGCCGCACCGAACGGCCATGAGGCGGAGCCTCGTCGGCGTTCTCCTCGTATTTGCCGTCAGCGGCTGTGCGGCCGCGCCCGCGGCGCCGAGTCCATCATCGGCTGCAGCATCCACCTCGATCGCCTCCGCAGCCGCCAGCCAGGAGGTTGGTCGACCTTCGACCTCTGCCCCGCCTCCATCGGGCCCGGTTGACACGTCCCCTTCA
>JALZLU010000228.1 GCA_030858685.1 Chloroflexota bacterium
TCGCCACTGACGCCGAAGTCGCCACCGATGGGCTGCCGGATGCGCAGCCCGTAGAGCGCCCGGGTGAGGGGGTAGGTCACCGTGTTGGTGATGGTGCCGTCGTACTTGTAGCGGCTGTAGAGCGGCGCCACGTAGTCGAAGCCGCCCTTCAGGATGGGCCCGGCCAGCAGCTCGATCCACTCGGGCACGATGCTGCGCAGGTCGGAGTCGACCACCACCAGCGCCTGCACCCCCAGCGCGTCGGCGATCTGGAAGATGGTGCGCAGCGCAGCACCCTTGCCACCGACGCCCTCGATCTCCGGGTAGGTCAGGCTGATGCGCTGCAGCTTGTTGGTGGGTCGCACCAGCAGGATCTTCTCGATGTAGTCGGGCGGTTCCGTTTCGACGACGACGCGCTGGGTGCCGTCGGGCGAACCGGCGTCGGCGTTGACCACGACGGGGCGCAGATCGGGGAAGTACTGCACGAGACCGGCTTGTGCGGCGCGCACGACGTAACCGATGGTGCTGGCGTTCTTGAAGCTCGGGATGCCGACCATGATGTCGGCCTTGCCGAGTCCATCGATCTCGTCCCGCAGCGCCTTGGGCAGGGTGGCTTGGGGCATCGCGGCCAGCCTAGCGAAGATGGCCGGGCCGTGCATCGTCGCTCAGTCCGGCGACTGCGCCACCTCCTGAGGCTTGTCCTGCAGCTCAAGCGCCGCAGCATCCACCTCCGGAAGCGGGCGCCCGGCAAGCCGGCACTCCAGGACGATGGTGGCCCTGTCGTGCGGCTGCCAGCCCGCATCGGCCCATGCCGCGGCGAGGCGAGGCTCGGAGAGCATCGAGGGATCGGGAAGTCGTGCGGACGGCACGCCTGGCCGCCCGTTGCCCAGTGACGCGAGGATCCGCAGCATGAGATGGCCGTCCCCCGCCACGAGCGCAGGCGGGACCGGCGCATCGGCGTCGTCCTCGCCCTCGGGACCGGGGCGCAGGATGGCGAGGGCCCAGCGCTCGGAAGGTCCTGGCTGCGGCGCCGACTCTGCGTCCTCCCCGACGATCACCCGACCCTCGGCGGCGTGACGCCAGAACCGATCCTCGGTGAGTTCCCGGAAGGCCCAGGAGCGCGACTCGTACAGTCCGCAGCCCTGCCGGAAGGTCGGGTCCCGCTCCAGCGCACGCCACCAGGCGCCCAGGTCGGCCGAGCCGCCGAGCGCCCGCACGCCGGTCGCTTCGACGGGATCCGAGGGGACGGCAGCGGCCAGGCTCTCATCGTGGCCGTAGCTTCGGAGCCATCCAACCACCGCGAACCCGTGCTTCGCCCCGAGCTTGCGGGAACCCTCATTGTCCTGCCCGGTGACGTAGCGGATCACCCGCGTGCCGTGCGCGGCGGCCCAGTGCAGCTCGGCCACCTGGAGGTCGGTGGCGACACCCAGGCCGCGTACGCGCGGGTCGACGCGGATCCCCTCCAGCCACATCTCGTCCGGAGACAGCCGAGCCAGGCGCGTGAAGGCCACCGGAAGGTCCGCCGGCAGCGAGGAACCATTCGCATCGGCGTCCGCGCCGCGGACGGTGGCCACGAGCATCACGCCGTCACTCGCCGCCAGCCAGCGATCCCACACCTGGGGGATGTAGTCCCAGTCATCCCAGGTCCGCGTGGCGAACGAGAGCACCGCGGCCTTGTCATCCGGGCGGGCACGGCGGACCGTGATCGGCCAGCTGCGGACCGTGCGTCCGCCGGCTGGTGCCGCTTCGCTCACGCTGTGTTCAGCGCTTGTGCTGGAGGCGAGTGATGGCTGTCCAGTCCCGTGCGTAGCCGCTCGGCGTGTAGCGTCCGTTGGCGGCCTTCATCATCGCGCCCTTGAAGCCGGCGCCCTTCCATGAGGCCACCCACGGATCGATGGGCGGACGGGTGTAAGGCGAGACGCGCACCCGTTCGTTCTGCTGGACCAGGCTCTCCAGGATGCGCTTGCGCTCCAGCAGTGGCAGGTCGAACAGCGGCTGACCGTCGATCTGCAACAGGTCCAGCGCCACGAAGGCCAGCACCTGGTCGGGATGGGCGTCCTTTCGCTCGATGTCGATACCGGCGTCGCGAGGCAGGAAGACGCTGCCTCGACTGACGGAGGCCTGGTGGATGATGGCCGCGCCTTCACCGCCGCGCGTGGCCTGGACGGTCAGGATCCCATCGATCACGGCGTCCAGGGCCAGGATGGATCGGCCGATCTCGTCATTCAGCGCGGGCTCCCGGGCCGTGATGTCGTGACCGTCAGAGTCGATCAGAGCGAGACGTCGTGGCGGGCCTTCTGGTGCGGCCTCGAAGTGAAGCATCGTGCGCGTGCCGGTCCAGAGCGGCTCCACGATGGGATCGGAGATGCTCGGAGCGCGCCGGGTGAGCATGGGCACCTGCGGGCGCCACTCCAGCGGATCGGCGGGGATCGCTTCAGCGGTCCGGGCTGCCATGGGCCGATGGTAGGGCAGCCGGGGAAGGCATGCGAACGAGATCCCAGGCGGAGCCGATCATCTCCTCCAGGGTCCCGCGACGTGGTCGCCAATGGAGCCGCTCCGCCGCGCGCTCGTTGGAGGCCACCAGGATGGGCGGGTCTCCTGCGCGCCGGTCGCCCAGCGTGTGCGGGACCGGCTCGCCCACCACCGTTTCAGCCGCGCGTATCACGTCCTTTACGCTGAAGCCGGAACCTGAGCCAAGGTTGCACACGTCCAGTCCCGGCTCGAGTGTGGCCGTCACCTCCAGCGCGGCCAGGTGGGCGTCCGCCAGATCGAGCACGTGGATGTAGTCCCGGATGGCGGTGCCGTCCGGGGTCGCGTAGTCAGTCCCGAAGACGGTCAGCGGCGGACCGTCTCGGTAGGCCGCCAGCAGGTTGGGGATGAGGTGCGTTTCTGGGTCGTGCCGCTCGCCTCGAGTCGGACTGGCGCCGGCAACGTTGAAGTAGCGCAGGGCCATCGCGCGCAAGCCGTACGCCTGGCCGTACGAGCGGAGCGCGCCCTCGAACGCCAGCTTGGAGGCGCCGTAGGGGTTGATGGGCGTGGTGGGGGAGTCCTCGTGGATGGGCGTTTCGGCGGGGGTGCCGTAAACCGCCGCCGTGGAGCTGAAGACGAGGCGCTGGACGCCTGCTGCACGCATGGCGTCCAGCAGGGCCACTCCACCGACCACGTTCTCGCGGTAGTACAGCGCCGGGTCGGCCATCGATTCGCCGACCAGCGAGCGGGCAGCGCAGTGAAGGACCGCTTCGATGCCCCGCTCGCGCAGGAGCTCCGTGACCAGCGGCCCGTCGCCGAAGCTGCCCACCACGAGGTCCGCGCCTTCCGGCACGGACTCCTGATGGCCCGTAACGAGCGAATCCAGGGTGACGACCGGGTGCCCGGCCCCGAGCAGACGCTCGATGGTGATGGCGCCGATGTAGCCGGCGCCGCCGGTCACGAGGATGCGCATGGGAGCATGCTAATCGAGGCTCGCCGACCCGAGCCCCGGCCGTTCGCTCGACCTTCTCGCCGCCTACGGTTCCGGGCGGTAGTAAGCGGACGAGTGATGCGCCTGTGGGCACCGGCACGAGGCAGCGCCTACGGCGAGGCGGTGAGTCACGCTCAGTGGACCGTTCTGATGGCTCCCAACCGGGCCCGCGCCTCGTCGCATCACATACGACCGCCCCCATCCGTAGATCGAGGGGATCCGGCCGCGATGCGGTCCTTCCGTGCCGACGTGCCTCTCTGCACGGCCTTCTGCGCAGGGGTACCGCCGTCGAACCCGTCGATCCGTAACGATGCGGTCCAACCGTGCCGACGTGCCCTCTCTGCACGGCCTTCTGCGCAGGGGTACCGCCGTCGAGCCTGTCGGTCCGTTCCAGCCTGTCACGGCGGACGTGCGGGCCGGCTAGGCGATCGATGCGCGCCTTCTAGTTCGCTGATCGTGACATGACGGCGATCTCCGCCGGTGCCTGCCCGGCTCCGCCTTCATGGTGCCAGTCCCGGCTCTTGTAAGTCATGGGTCCGCGGACCTACGCCGATGAGCACCGGTAGCATCGACCGCCTTGATCAGCGGCCGATGATGCGGCGAAGGAGACCGCGTCGCTCTGTTCCCTGGGCTTCCTGGCGGGGGGCGGAGGGTGCCTCGGGCCGCCGGCCGAGGAGCTCGGCGGTTCGGGCTTCCATGGCAGCGGCTGCCGCATTCTCGGGGTCGATCCGCAAGGCGCGCGCCGCTTGCGCATGTGCCTCCTCCATCTCGCCACGCTCGACGGCCACGCGCGCCAGGCCCATCACTGCGATGGCGTTACGCGGGTCCACCTCGACGGTCCGCCGGTAGACGGCCTCCGCCTGGTCGAGCATCCCCATGAGCAGCAGGCGCTCGGCGTGGAGCAATGGCTCGATCATCGCTCCTCCGCCCAGAGCCGCGCGTCGGCCAGAAGCCGCTCAGGAGTGTTGCGGTCAGGATCAGCGATCACCGAATCGAGCAACCGCTCAAGGGTCTGGCCGAGCCATGGCCCGGGTGCGCGCCCCACGGCGGTCAGGATGGCGTGTCCGTCGACCGCCAGATCGGCCAGCGCCAACGGCGCTCTCAGCCGCCGCTGCCCGGCGATGCGCTCGCGCAGCTCAGCGACGCCACCTGCCTCGGCCGGCCAGCCGCTGCCCACGTTGTCCGCCTCCCGCAGTCGCAACAGATCGTCCACCAGGTCCACCCCCACACGACGCATGAAGCGGCGCACGGCGGCGTCACTCCAGACCGGCAGGTAACCCCACATGTGATGGCGCACCAGGAGCACCACGCGACGGACGTCCTGGCTACCGAAGCCTAGCCTCGACAGGAACCTCTGCGCGATGCGCGCACCGGCCTCCTCGTGTCCCAGGAAGTGACCGTCGGCCGCCGTCTCGGGCTTGCCCGTGTCGTGCAGCAGAGCGGCCAGCTTCCCGGTCTGGTCGTCCGGGGCAAGGACCGCGGCCGCGTCCAGCGTGCCCAGGCTGTGGTCCCACAGGTCGTGACCAGGGATCTTTGCCTGTGGCACCCCGACTTGTGCCGCCAGTTCCGGGAAGAGCGGCTTCAGGAGCCCGGTGCGCTGCAGGATCCGGAACGCCGCTGAAGGTGGCGCGACGTCCAGCATCCTTCGCAGCTCCCGTCCGACGCGCTCCGCGGCGAGATACGACACGTCCCCCGCATGCTCGGACATCGCCGCTTCGGTCCCGGACTCGATGGTGAGGCCGACCTGGGCCGCGATGCGCGCCGCCCGCACCAGCCGTAGCGCATCTTCCCTGAAACGCAGCCCCGGATCACCGACCGCTCGCAGCTGGCGGGCCTCGAGGTCGCCACGGCCGCCCATGGGGTCGACCCAGCCGGCCTCCTGCTCCCCCGCCGCTCTCCCCCAGGCGATGGCATTGACCGTGAAGTCGCGCCGCGCCAGGTCCTCCTCCAGGGAGTCGGTGAAGGTCACCGAGTCGGGCCGGCGGTGGTCGCCGTAGGAGTGGTCGCGGCGGAACGTGGTGATCTCGGCGGCGCCCGCCAGCACGGTGCCGAAGCGGTTCTCGTAGGTGCCGCTCGGGAAGAGCGCCAGGACGGCCTCAGGCAGCGCATCGGTGGCCAGGTCCCAGACCGGGTCGTGTGGCGCGTTGCCGAGGAGCGCATCGCGCACGCCACCGCCCACCAGGTACCCCGCGTGTCCGGCCGTCCAGAGCCGCTGGAGGGCAGCCATCGTCTCGGGCGGCACGGGAAAGGGCGTCATCAGCGCTCGGTTCGTGACATCAGGGCGCCGCTGCGCCGTTCCTCAGTTCCGCCCCAGGAACAGATAGTCCCGCCAGGCCTCGTTGCGCGGGTCGGAGAGGTATGGCGAGAACTGGGTGTACAGGTCGCAACGGGGTTCGAATGGCGGCCGGTGAAGGCGCATCCGAGCCTCCTCCAAGAGCTTGCCGCCCTTCCGGTGATTGCAGCTCTTGCAAGCGGCCACCAAGTTGTCCCACGCGTGTTTGCCACCGCGGTGGCGCGGCACGATGTGGTCGAGCGTCAGGTCGTGCGTCTGGACTCCACAGTACTGGCAGGTGTGGAGGTCGCGCGCAAAGATCTCCCGGCGCGAGAGGCGGACACGTGGTCGCGGGCGTTTCACGTGGTACTGGAGCCGGATGACGCTGGGCGCTCGAAAGACCTGGCGCGCGGAGTGCACGTCGTGATGGTCGTACTGGATCACCTCCGCCTTCTCACCGAAGAGGAGTCGGAACGCCCTGCGCACGTCGCAGACGTTGAGGGGCTCGTAATTCGAGTTCAGCAGGAGTACGACGCTATCCACGATCCCCTTGAGCCGGCCGGGACTCGGCCGCGCATCGTGCGGCATCGTAGCAGGGGAACGGGGAGGCTCTCCCGGCCGCCGGATGAGTGGCGAGCAGCTCGCCTGGAAGGTGCATCCCGCGCACCACACTGCACTGCTCCACTCGGCACAGCACCGCGGAGAGGACCAATGGGGAGTGGCGGGTTACCCGGTCACACCGATACCGTCGTGGCGCTGGTCCCTCCGAGCCGGGACTGTGCCGCTGAACCTGCACGAGGCACGCACCCGTGGAATGGCGACCCTGCCCCCGCTGCGATTCCGAACTCGATACCGGATCCGGCAGCTGCCCGGTATGCCTATGGGAACCCGTCCCGCAGGTGGTGGTAGCACCGGAACCGGACATCCCGTACCTGGAGCGGTATCGCGGCACGCGCTATGCCGTGGCCTCCGCGCGGCCTCGTCGGCGGTTCATCGTGATCAGCCGCACACGCGTTCTGGTGACGGTCGGGTTGATGGCCGTGGCCGCGCTCTACGGCGCCATCGTGATGGTGTCCGACACGCGCGCCGGGCAGGATCCGCCGCCGGCACCGCCCGGACTCGTCCTCATCCGCTAGGGCGATCCGTGGCGCTGCCGGTGAGGGGATCCCACCCTCCTGCCTGACCAACCTTGCTGCCGAGCGGATGGCCCAGCGCCTCGCTGATGTAGCGGGCGGCCTCCAGCACGTCGCCGAGGCGGACGCCATGCTCGATGCCCAGGCCATCCAGCAGATACACCAGGTCCTCCGTGGCCAGGTTCCCGGCCGCGCCCGGCGCGTAGGGGCAGCCGCCCGCGCCGCCTGCCGACGCATCGAAACAGCTGACCCCGTGGGCCAGGCCGGCCATCACGTTGGCCAGGGCGGTGCCACGCGTGTCGTGGAAGTGGTAGGCCAGCTGGCTGAGTGCCACGCCGGCCTCCAGATGTCGCTCCGTGAGCTGCGTCACCTGGGACGGCACGCCCACTCCGATGGTGTCACCAAGGCAGATCTCCTCGGCACCCAGGTCCAGCAAGCGCAGCGAGACATCGACCACCCGCTCTGGTTCCACGCGACCCGTGAAGGGACAGCCGAAGGCGGTCGACACATAGGCTCGCGTCCACAGGCCCTGCTGAGCGGCGCGGGCCAGCACCGGTCGGAAGGCTTCCAGCGAATCGGCCACGCTCATGCCGATGTTCCGCTCCGTGAAGGCGTCGCTGGCCGCGGTGAAGACCGCGATGGCCCGTGCGCCAGCCGCCTCGGCGCGGTCCATGCCGCGCACGTTCGGGATCAGCACGGGATAGCGGACACCCGGCGCGCGCGGCAGGAGGGGCAGCAGTTCATCGGCGTCGGCCAGCTGCGGGATGGCGCGGGGTGAGACGAAGCTGGTGACCTCGATCTCGCGCAGTCCGGCCGCGACCAGTCTCTCGACGTAACCGAGCTTGGTCTTCAGCGCGACCGACCGCGCCTCGTTCTGCAAGCCGTCGCGTGGCCCGACCTCGTAGATGCGCACGCTCCGGGGCAACGTCATGGCTACTCGAGCTCCACAAGGGAATCGCCGCGCTGTACCTGCTGGCCAGCCTCGACCAGCATGCGCGAGACCGTGGCCACAGCCGGCGCCGTCACGGCGTTCTCCATCTTCATGGCCTCGAGCACGACCAGCGTCTGACCGGCCTCCACGCTGTCGCCTTCGGCAACGCGCACGGCGATGACCTGCCCGGGCATCGGCGCCACGACGGTCGCCACAGCGCCATGCTCCCGCTGCGCTCGCCCGACCGAGGCATCCACCGTCGGCGCTTCCGCCAGACCGCCACGGTAGGCCCGACCTTCCACATCGAGCACGATCGACTCCGCCGAGCTGGCGCCCGGCTGGGCCGTCCAGGCGAGCTCCCCTTCTGCACCTGCCGTGACGGGAAGCGTCGACTCCTGGCGGCCGACGGCGATCCGGACCCGGGAAGCGGCGTTCAGGCGGAATCCGGTAGGCACCGCGTCGAGGGTCGCGCCCTGCCGTCCATGGGCGGTACCGGGCGACATGGCGCCGCTCGCCCTTCCGCCCGCCAGGTTCGCCACGGCGACGGCCGCCCGTTCGTCCAGGTCCGCCGTGTCCGTCGGCTGCCAGGTCTGCGCGATGGTGTCCGTGCGTGCTTCGCCGTCTCGCACGGCCGGCTCATCCAGAAGCTGGCGAAGGAAGCCGCGGTTGGTGGTGACACCCAGGGTCTGCGTCACGTCCAGAGCGCGGCGGAGGCGCTCCAGTGCTTCCTCACGATGCCGACCATGAGCGATGATCTTCGCCAGCAACGGGTCATAGCGCGTGCCGACCTCGTCGCCCGCTCCCACCCCCGCATCGACTCTCACGCCGTCGACCGCTGGCCAGCGGACGTGCGCGATGCGTCCTACGGCAGGCAGGAAGCCTTCCCATGGATCCTCGGCGTAGAGGCGCGCCTCAACGGCATGCCCGATGAGCGTCACGTCCGCTTGCCTGAAGCCGAGAGCGCCGCCACTCGCGATGTGCAACTGGTCCGCTACCAGGTCGCGCCCGGTCACCAGCTCCGTGACGGGATGCTCCACCTGGAGCCGGGCGTTGACCTCCAGGAAGGTGTGCTCACCCGAGTCGTCGAGCAGGAACTCGACCGTGCCGGCGCCCTGGTAGCCCGCACTCAGGCAGAGACGCAGCGCGGCGTCGCCCAGGCGCTCACGAAGGGCTGCGTCGACCGCCGGAGAGGGCGCTTCCTCGATGACCTTCTGGTGGCGTCGCTGCAGTGAGCAGTCGCGTTCGCCCAGATGCACGCCGTTCCCGTGGCCATCCAGCAGGACCTGCACCTCCACGTGCCGTGGCCGGTGTAGGTAGCGCTCCAGGATGAGCCGGTCATCGCCGAACGATGAGGCCGCCTCTCGCCGGGCTCGAGCCAGGGTATCCGAGAGCTCCTGCGGGCCGCGCACGACGTGCATGCCCTTGCCCCCGCCGCCGGCACTCGGCTTGACGAGTAGCGGGTAACCGATCCGCTGCGCCTCGCTGGTCAGGCGCTCGTCCGAGCCGTCGCCGCCGTCATAGCCAGGCAGCACCGCCACGCCAGCAGCCGTCGCCAGCCGTCGTCCGGCAGACTTGTCGCCGAGCGCGCGCATGGCGTCGCCGCTGGGACCCACCCAGATCAGACCGGCCGCCACGACGGCATCGGCGAAGCCGGCGTTCTCGGCCAGGAATCCGTAGCCCGGGTGGATGGCATCGACTGCCCCGGCCTGCGCGGCGCGCAAGACGGCTGCCGCATCCAGATAGGTGCCCTCCAGCGCGATCCGCTCATCGACCTGAGCGGCCCACCAGGCGCCGGCCTGATCGGCGGTCACGAGAGCCACGCACTCGATGCCCAGGGATCGGCACGTGCGTGCGATGCGCACGACCAGCTCAGCGCGGTTGGCCACGAGCAACCGGCGGATCTCCCGACTCAGAGGGGATCCTCGCCGCTGGCTTCGATCCAGGCGGCAGGGCGCCGCTCCAGGAAGGCGCGCAGCCCTTCCTGGCCCTCGCCTCCGGCGCGCTGACCGGCGATACGGCGCGCCGTGTGCCAGCGGGTCGATTCGTGCGGCAGCCCGCGCACCTCACGGACGATCGCCTTGGCCGCTCGCGTCGCGGTCGGGCCGGCCTGGAGCACGTCAGCGACGGCCGCCCCGACGGCCGCGTCAAGGGCAGTCTCACCCTCCACGACCTCGTGCACCAGCCCGATGCGCAGCGCACGCGTGGCATCGAAGCGCCGCCCGCCGGGGAACAGGGCGCGCGCGTGCGTCTCGCCGATCTTGGCGATGACGAAGGGGCTGATCACGGCGGGCAGGATGCCCAGGCGCGTCTCGGTGAAGCCGAAGCGAGCGCCAGCCTCGGCGACGACCAGATCGGCCACGGCACACAGCCCCATGCCGCCACCGAGGGCAGCTCCCTGGACACGGGCGATGACCGGCACGGGAGCGCGGTCCAGGGCATCGAACATGGTGGCCATGGCCATCGCGTCCTGCTCGTTCTGTTCCTGGCTGAGACCGAGACTGGCGCGCATCCAGGTGACATCGGCGCCGGCGCAGAAGGA
>JALZLU010000099.1 GCA_030858685.1 Chloroflexota bacterium
CGCGGCGACAGCGTGACCGTCAACCCGCACCTCGAGGAGCGCATCCGGGAGGGCGATCAGCTGGTGCTCATCGGACGGGACGACCAGCTGGGGCAGCTGCGCGACTGAACCGGCTGCCGTGGGCTAGCGTCCATGACCGCGTATCACCACCGCGACGATCCAGCGGACTGGCTTCGCCGCACGGCGACTCTGGTGCGGGCAGGCGACCAGCCCTCGAGGTGAGCCCTCCTGCGCCGCGGCGCTCGATCGACACTCATCCATGGAACGCATCCAGGCGCTCCGCTTCGTCGCGTACGTCGCGTGTCGCTTCGTCGGACAGCGGCTCGAAGATCTCCACCACGATCCGCCCTTCGCGAAAGGTCCACGACCCGCGGACCATGCCATCGACCAGCACCGTGCCCACGGAGAAGGGCGCCTTGGTGCTGAAGATGCGCGGGCGGTGGGCCTCCGGCAGCACACCCGTGCGGCGGGCATGGACCAGGAGGTTGGCGTCCCAGTGGGGTAGGAAGCGCACCGGTGTCGGCGTGTCGGCCGGCGGGATCGTCCCTGTGGCGATGTCGACGACTTCTCGTCCGGACTCGTCCCGGAGATGCCGCAGGTCGAGTCGCTCGCCTGCCTCCCGCAGCGGCGCGACCGGCACGCCGGCCCAGGCGGAGATGTCGCGGTACGGCGCGGGGCCGAAGCCGCGGAGGTACGCGCGCACCAGGTGCTCCAGGCCCTCCTCCTCGGTGACCTCGTTCTGTCCGACCCAGTCCTCGGCCAACCCCAGCAGGTTGGCGCGACGGCGCTCCCAGGTGCCGGAAGGTGGGACTCTCACCAGGTCGACCCACAAACCGATGTTGCCGACGAAGCCGCTGGCCAGTTCGCCGAGGTCGGCCACGCTGCGCGGCCCGTCCTTCAGGGCTGCTCGCAGCGCATCTTCCTGCCGCTCCTTCGCCTGGAGTGACCCTGCTTCTCGGTTGATCCGTACCCACCACTCGCGCCGTGCTCGCCGGACGCCCATGGCGTAGAGCCAGAACTCCCGCTTGGAGACGAGGTGGATGGTGCCCCGCATGAGGGTCGCCTGGATGACGCTGCGGTCCCCCAGAGCGCGCGTCAGGTCATCGCGCCGGAACGCGGCCAACCTCGACCACAGCCCCACGTAGCCGGACGGCGTGTACTGCGTCTGGAGTCCCCCGACTCGCTCGAGCAGGTCCGGCACTGAGACAGCCGCCCGCGCAAGCAAGGTCTGACGGTCGAGCAGCGCCAGGCGGAGATCGCGCTGCGAGAGCCTGGCCTGCTCCACGCCGGCTATGCCTTGCGCGGGGTCCCGCCGCGGTACCGCCAGGCCACGACCATGGTCACCACGCCCACCAGGAAGGCCACGCTGTTGGGCAGGATGATGGCCGGGTTCTGGAGGGAGACCCCGTAAGCGGCCCATAGCGCGAAGCCGAACTGGAGCACACCCAGGTAGGCCATCGATACGTCGCGCGACGATCGGCGCTGACGCATCCGGCGGATCTGGAGCAGCGGGCTAATGGCCATGAGCACACCCCACGAAGCCGCCATCACACCCAGGACATCGACCATCGATGCGGGGCCCGTCAGGGTTCCAGTCGACCGGGGAAGTCGGGCGCGAAGTCGTCCAGGAACGTGTCCACGACGGCGGAATACGCGACCGGATCGACCTCATAGGAGCGGGCATGCGGAGCGTCCCACTCGGGGATGATGAGGCGGGTCCTGCTTTGGTCGCTGTTCCCGAAGATGATCTCGGAATGCTCCACCGGTGTGAAGCCGTCGATACGTGAGTGGATCAGCAGGACCGGTGCCTCGACAAGCGCGATCTCCGTCGCCGGCGCGGCGGTGGCCGGATCGAAACCCGCCCGCAGGCCGGCCACGAAGAGTGCCCCTGGGATGAAGGCCGAGATCCAGGGGCCGATCTGGCGTTCGCCTTGCACGTTGGCGATATCGCTCAGGCTGGAGTAGGACGAATCGGCGATGACGAAAGCCAGGTCGGTTAGTCGCGGAGCCGCCTGGATGGCGGTCGCCGCGCCGTAGGACCAGCCGATCAGGCCGATGTCCGAGAGGGCCAGGCCCGTCCTCGTGGCGAGCCAGTCGGTCGCCAGCCGAAGGTCTTCTCGCTCGTGTGCGCCGTAGGTGAGCAGGCTGCGGGAGCTGTCGCCGTGGCCCCGCGCGTCGTACGACAGCAGATGACAGCCGCGATCCCAAAAGAGCGGGTTGGCGCCCAGGATCTCGGCCTTGTCGCCGCCAAAGCCGTGCAGCATGACCAGGGCGCAGCCCGCATCCGCCGGGTTCTGGAAGTACCAGGCTGCGAGATCGACGCCGTCGCCCGCGATGGTCGCATGCTCTGGCTCCGGCAGGCCGAACTCGCTGGTGTCGGTCGAGCCGTCGGCGGTGAACTGCTGTCCGATGAGGCGCTCGGAGAAGACCCACGAGGCGACCCCGTACGCGCCAACGGCCAGCACCAGTACGAGGAGCAGCAAGCGCCGGCTACGCCGCCCCAAGACCAGCTCGCTTTCGCATCAGGTCCTCTCCAAGTGATGCCTTTCGCCCCGACGCCGGGTCGGCCCCAGGCCGCCCGCCCTCCCGCCGGCTAAGCGGGCAGCTTGGCGGCGAGGATGTCGATGGGCTTGATGTCCGGCGGCTCGGAGAGCAGCTCATCTGCCTTGTCCATCAGCGCCGCCGCGATGGGTCCCTGTAGGTGAGCCTGCCGTCCTTGATCGTCCGGGAAGACGTCGAAGATGCCGAAGGTCGAGGGCCCCATCCGGATGGCGAACCAGGCGGTCGTGTCCGGTTCCTGCTGCGCCAGCGAGAGCGCGCCCTCCAGAAGCTGCTGGACCTCATCCTCCTTGCCCGGCTTGGCCTCGAGTCGCGCGAGCAGTCCTACGGTCACCAAGGTGGTCTCCTTTCGTCCATTGGATCGCGTCCGCCGCGTCCATGGTAACGACCACGGCCCGTATGCTCGCCCGGTGAGCATCCCCAGCCGCGTCTTCGCGCTGCTCGCACGCCTTCCGCGGGCGCACACGCATCGCGTCCGCGTGGAGCGCGACCTGCCGATGACGATGCCTGACGGCGCCGTGCTTCTGGCCGACCGCTACCTGCCCGAGGATAGGGGCGCCCCGCTGCCCATCGTGTTGATGCGCTCGCCGTATGGCCGCCGCGGGCTCAACGGCCTGCTGGCGCGCGTATTCGCCGAGCGCGGCTATCAGGCTCTGGTCCAGAGCTGTCGCGGCACGGCCGGG
>JALZLU010000103.1 GCA_030858685.1 Chloroflexota bacterium
GATCCGGCCAATGCCTTCAGGGTGACGGTGGGCGGCACGGTCAACCTGCTCGAGGCGGTCCGTGCGATGCGCCGGCCGCCGCCCATCCTGGTCACCGGCTCATCGGATGTCTACGGCACGCCGGCGGCCAGGGATCTGCCGCTCCGCGAGGACGCGCCGCTGCGGCCGGTCAAGCCTTATGCGCTGTCCAAGGCGGCGCAGGAATCGATCGCCCTGGCCTACGCCACACGCCTCGGTCTGCGCGTCGCCGTGACGCGCTCCTTCAACCACGCCGGTCCCGGGCAGCGGCCGGTCTTCGTCATCCCGGCCCTTGCCGAGCGTGTCGCGGCCGTGGCTCGCGGCGAGACCGATGAGGTGCCCGCGGGCAACCTGGATGTGCGCCGCGACGTGACCGACGTGCGCGACGTGGCGGACGCCTACGTCCGCCTGCTCGAGGCGCTCCAGCAAGGCACGCTCGATCCGGCCGGCGTCGTCGTCAACGTCTGCTCGGGCCGCTCCGTCACCATCCGCTGGCTCCTGGAGGAGCTTTGCCGCCTGGCCGGCGTGGACCCGCGCATCCGCATCGATCCAGACCTCGTGCGGCCGGACGATGCAGCAGAGATCCGCGGCGACGCGTCGGCCATCCAGGACCTCATCGGATGGCGTGCCACGACGCCTCTGGAGACGACGCTGGCCGACATTTGGACCGCCGCCAGCAGGGTTGCCTGAGCCGCCTGTCCAACGGGGTTCGGCGGTCTTCGGGTATCGTTCCAGTCAGTGGTGGCCGAGGGTGACGCAGATAGACCCGCCGGCCCAGGTCGCCCGGGGACGCGGTGGGCACGGACCCAGGCACCGATCAGCAGGGGTTTTCGAGCGAGTGACTGAACGCATCCTGGTCCTGGGCGGCGACGGCTACCTGGGCTGGCCCACGGCCATGCACCTCTCCGCACGCGGCATGCGCGTGGGCGTTGTTGACAACATGGCCAAGCGCGCCTGGGAACGCGAGCTAAGCGTGGAGCCGCTCATCGCCATCCCCACTCTCGCCGAGCGCATCGCGGTCTGGCAAGAGGTCTGCGGGCTGACCATCGAGTCGTTCGAGGGGGACCTGACGGACGCGGACTTCGTGCACGCCACGCTGGAGTCCTTCCGCCCGGACACCATCGTGCACTACGGCGAACAACCCTCAGCGCCGTACTCCATGATCGATGTGCGCCACGCCGCGTTCACCCAGTCGAACAACGTGGTGGGCACCCTCAACGTGCTCTTCGCCATGCGCGACCTGGTACCTGACAGTCACCTCGTGAAGCTGGGAACCATGGGCGAGTACGGCACGCCGGACATCGACATCGAAGAGGGCTACCTGGCGGTCGACCACAACGGTCGCAGTCACACCTTCCTCTACCCCAAGACGCCCGGCTCGATGTACCACCTCTCCAAGGTGCACGACTCGCACAACATCCACTTCGCCTGCCGGGTCTGGGGTCTGCGCGCCACGGATCTCAACCAAGGCGTGGTCTACGGCATAGAGACGGAGCAGACGGCCCTTGATCCGCGCCTCGTGACGAGCTTCCACTACGACGAGGTCTTCGGCACCGCGCTCAATCGCTTCTGCGTGCAGGCGGTGGCGGGTGAGCCCATCACGGTCTATGGCCGCGGCGGGCAGACACGCGGCTACCTCAACATCCGTGACACCCTGGCCTGCGTCGCGCTGGCCGTGGACAAGCCCGCCGCGCCAGGAGAGATGCGCATCTTCAATCAGTTTACGGAGACGTTCACGGTCCTGGAGCTGGCCAAGCGAGTACGCGACGCGGCTGCCCACTTGGGTATCGAGGCGACCGTCATCCATGCCGAGAACCCACGCTTCGAGGCCGAAGAGCACTACTACAACCCGAAGCACTCGGGCTTGCTGGAACTGGGCCTCAAGCCGCACCTGCTGTCCCAGGAACTCATCGACACGATGTTGCAACGGATCGTGGACCATCGCGGCAGCATCCGACCCGAGTCACTCGTCATGAATATACGGTGGACCCCCAAGCCCGCGACCGGCGTCGCTGCCGGGCCGTGATCCTGCGCCTCCAGCCGTGATACGCCGGCATACGGCCGCCCTGCGCGTCGCCCTCATGGCTGTCGATGTGGCGACGGCGGCGGCGCTCTTCGTCCTGGTCGCCGGGTTGCGCGTGAGCGATCGGGACTGGACCTCCGTGATGGGCACGGCCACGGCGCTGACCGGACTGGCGGCCCTGGTCTACTCCGGCGGCTGGATGCTCACGCTATGGCTGCGCGGCCTCTACCGGTTGCGCACCCGCTGGTCCATCCGCCGCGAAGCACTGGACATCGTGACCTCGGCCGTGGTGCTTGCCGTGGTCACCTTCGCTGTGCTCTTCCTGTTCCGCCTCAGCGACGTGAGCCGGAGCTTCCTGCTGATGCTCTTTCCCGCTCAGGTCGTTCTCACCCTTGGAGTGCGCATCGCACTGCGGCGAGGCTTCGAGTGGCTGCGCCGTCGTGGCGGGAATGCGCGCTTCTCGCTGGTGGTGGGCACCGGTCCGGCGGCCCAGGAGTTCGCTGACCGGATGGAGAGCCACCCCTCGCTGGGCCTGCACGTGATCGGCCACCTTTCAGAGCCGCACGATCCGCCGCTCATCGTCAGCCGGCCGGTGCTGGGTTCCGTCGAGGACGTCATCGACGTGCTTCACGACAACGTCGTCGATGAGGTCGCTATCTGCCTGCCGGTCACGGAGTGGTCGTTGGTGGAGCCAGTGACCCGGGTGTGCGAGGCGGAGGGTCGCGTGGTGCGCATCCCCATGGACGTGGTGGGGCTGCCAATGGAGCGCGGCATCGTGGAGGAGATCGACGGCCAGCAGGTCGTTTCCTACGTGTACGGACCGGACCGCGCCGTGGGCTTGATCTTCAAGCGTGCCCTCGACATCGCCATCTCCGCCTTTGCGCTGCTTCTCCTGGGGCCTGTCCTGGCCCTTGTGGGAGTCGTCATGCGCGTCCTGGACGGCGGGCCGGTCATCTTCCGCCAGACGCGGGTCGGCCTCCACGGCCGGACCTTCACCCTGCTCAAGTTGCGCAGCATGGTGACCGACGCGGAGGATCAGCTTGACGATCTGCGTCATCTCAACGAGATCGAGGGCGGGGCGTTCAAGCTGTCCGAGGATCCTCGCCAGACACCCATCGGGCGCTGGCTGCGGCGCACATCGTTCGACGAGCTGCCGCAGCTGTGGAACGTGCTGCGCGGTGAGATGAGTCTTGTCGGCCCTCGCCCGCCACT
>JALZLU010000281.1 GCA_030858685.1 Chloroflexota bacterium
CGGCTCATCTTCGCGGCCGTGGCGGCGGTCCTGATCCTCACGCGCTAGGGTCCCTGCCATGGAGGTCATGAAGCAGCTCCGCCAGCACGCGATCCGCGACCTGCTGGAGCAGCGCGCCATCCGCACGCAGCACGAGCTTGCCGCCGCCCTCCGGGAACGCGGCTTTCGGGCCACGCAGGCCACCGTCTCCCGCGACGTGGCGGAACTGGGACTGGTCAAGATGGCGCGCGCCGGCGTCCACGCCTACGCGCTGCCGCCGCGCCTCGACGATCGTGAGGTCACCGGCGAGGAACGCCTGCGTCAGCTGCTCCATGAGCTGCCCATCGAGGTGCGCGTGGCAGGCATGTTGATCGTGGTGCGCACCGTGTCGGGCAGTGCGCACGCCGTCGCATCTGCGCTGGATCGCGCACGCTGGCCGGATGTGGCCGGCTCCATCGCTGGCGACGACACACTCTTCGTGGCCTGCGGCGACCGCAACGCCCTGCAGCGGGTCCGGCGGCGTCTGTTGCGCCTGTCCGGGCTGGGCACGCTACTCGAGGATCACCTCGAGGCCTGAGTCGCCCAGCAGGTCCGTGGCCTCCGCCTTGGCGCCCGTGATCGACGGATTCCAGGCGACGGCCATGCCGGCCCTGATGAGCGTGGTGTCGCCCGGCGTGGCGATCCGCTCGCGGCCCTGATAGCCGATCAGCCCGCCCTGATGGTGGAGCGTCCACTCGTTGGGGAAGCCCTCCGTGCTGTACGCCGCGCGAGCCTCGCTCAGGACATCGCCCAGGGTGCGCCCTGGTGCGGTCGCCGCGCGCATCGCCCCGAGCACGCGGTCCGTCGCCTCCATGCGTTGCTGCAGCTCCGCCGAGGGTGGCTCCAGGTCCAGGATGCGCGTCGCTGCCACATGCAGGCCCCAGCGTTCCCCGACCACGACCAGCATCACCCGCCGCTCGATCGGCCGGCCCTTGGGCAAGGGGTGACGGTAGCGGTCGATGCGTTCGTCGGCCGCGACCAGGATGACCGGCAGTCGTACGCCCTCCGCGGCGAGTGCGGCGTGCACGCGCGCGGCGAGCTCGTCCTCCGATGAGCCTTGCGTGACCGCTTCCAGGCCCTGGCGCATGACATGGCCGGCACGGGCGCCGAGCCAGCGCAGGCGCTCCTGCTCCACGGGGCCCAGGCGCAGTCGCAGGTCCACCAGCGCGCTGCCCAGACCAGCCTCCGTGATGGGCTCGCCGCCACAGATGCGACGTGCCTCATCGGCCACTGCGTCCGCCTCGTGCCAGGGGACCGTGACGATCTCCACGGGAAGCCCGAGCAGTTCCTCATCGGCGATACGCGGCGCCTCGTTGGCTGCGGCGAGCGCATAGCAGCCGGTCGGGGTCACGAGCAGCGGTACGGCACCGTCCGCGCTGGCCGCCACGACGTGGTTCTGCCCGCCCAGCGTGAGCCAGGCGAAGGCGGCGCGTGAGGTGAGGAGCACGCCGGAACTGCCATCTCCACGGAGCAGGCGGTGCACCTGATCGATGCGCTCGGCGACCACCTCGGCGCGTTGCTCGACGGGCGGATCGATGGACGGCTCGGGCGCGATCACGGCCCGTCCAACAGGCCGACGCCCTGCACGGGCGTCACGGGATAGACCGTCGCCTCGCGCCCGGTCCGCCGTGGGTACTCGCCGGTGATGGCCTCGCTGAAGCGCTCCAGCGCGTCGGGTTCGACCAGGTTCACGGTACAGCCACCGAAGCCGGCACCGGTCATCCGAGCGCCGATGACGCCGGGCGTGGCCCCGGCGATCTCGACGAGGGCATCCAGCTCGTCGGAACTGACCTGGTACAGATCGCGCAGTGAGGCGTGGCTCGCGGCGAAGAGGCGTCCTACCGCCTCCAGGTCCCCCTGCCGGAAGGCCGCCACGGTCGCCAGCACGCGTTCGTTCTCGGCCACCACATGCTGTGCTCGCGCGCTGGCCACCGGGTCAAGTGCAGCGGCGTGGCGGTCGAGCATGGGCATGTCCACATCCCGCAGGCTCCCGACTGCTTCACCCGCCTCCCGCAGCTGCGTCACGGCAAGCTCGCACTGCGCCCGACGTTCGTTGTAAGCGCTGTTGGCCAGCTCTCGCGGGGCTTGCGAGTCGCAGACCACGAGACGTGCTCGTTCCAGCGGCAGGGCCACCGTCTCGTGTTCGCGGGATCGGCAATCCAGGAGCAACGCTGCGCCCGGCCGCCCGAAGGCCACCGCGAACTGGTCCATGAGCCCCGACCGCACGCCCACGTATGAGTTCTCCGCGCGTTGACCGACCAGCGCAAGCTCCATCAGGTCGAGCGGCGGCGGACGCTCCTCGGCAAGCGCCCAGGCGGCCGCCAGCTCCAGCGCGGCGGATGACGAGAGGCCTGATGAGATGGGCAGATCGGAGGCGATGACACCGCGCAGGCCGCGCATCGGGACGTCCCGCTCGGCCAGGGCCTGCGCCACGCCAGCCACATAGTCGATCCATTCCTCGCGCGGAGACCCGATGGCATCCAGGTCGAAGCCGAGGCGCTCACTCGTGTCCAGGCGTGTCAACTCCACGCGGCGATCGTCCGTGGGCACGAACCCGATACGGATCTCCAGGTCGATGGCGGCCGGCAGCACGAAGCCGTCGTTGTAGTCGGTGTGCTCGCCGATGAGGTTGACCCGCCCCGGGGAACGCACCACCACCACGCCGCCGGGCGCCGCGCGGACCGCCTCCGGCTCCCGCTCGGCGAGGATGGCTCGCAGGGAGGCGGCCGTAGCCTGGTCGACCTCGCTCATGCGCCAACCAGCGGCCGGCCGGCCTCATCAACAAGCTCGTCGACGTCGACCAGCTCCGCCGTGTCCAGGGGCCCGACTTCGCGGAGGCGCTGCGCAGTCTCCTCGGGCAGCGTGTCGTTGATGAAGGCGCCCGCGCCGGCCTCCGATCCTGCCAGGAACTTCAGCTTCTTCTCCGTCCGATGGGGCGGATAAAACTCGATGTGCAGGTGGTAGGCGTCGTGGTCGCCGCCGTCCGTGGGCCGCTGGTGGACGGCCATGATGTAGGGCAGCGGGAACCCGAACAGCGCGTCGTACTTGCCCAGCACCACCTTGAGCACCCTGGCCAGCTCATCGACCTCGGCTGCGGTCAGCTCGTGCAGCCAGCCGACATGGCGCAGGGCCGTGATGTGGACCTCATAGGGCCAGCGTGCGAAGAAGGGCACCACGACCTGCCAGTGCTCACCCTCCAGCACCACCCGGCGACCTTCGCTGCGGTCCTCCGAGAGCAAGCCGCACCAAAGGCACGCACCGTCACGGGCCTGCACCTCCCGCGCCGACTCGACCTCCAGGGCGAGCACCGGCGGGATGGTGGGATAGGCGTAGATCTGGCCGTGCGGATGAGCCAGGGTCACGCCGATGACCTCACCGCGGTTCTCGAAGACGTAGACGTAGTCGATACCCTCCGTCGCACCCAGTTCCAGCGTGCGGTGCGCCCAGACGCCGATCAGGTGGCGGATGCGCCGCAGGCTCACCGTGGAGAGGCTGGCCTCGTGCTGAGGGGTGTAGACCACCACCTCGCAGCGACCGAAGGCGGGTCGCACGGGCGTCAGCTTCGTGCCCGGTACCGCCGGCTCGGGCGGCTCCGCGCTGAGGGAGGGGAAGCGGTTGTCGAAGACGACGATGTCGAAGTCCGGCCGCTCGATCTCCGTGGGCACTTCGGCTCCGGGCTTCGTGGGACAGAGCGGGCAATGTCCGGCCGGTGGCAAGAAGGTCCGGTCCTGGCGATGCGTGGCGGTGATGACCCACTCACGACGGAGCGGGTTCCAGCGCAGCTCAGACATCGCGTCGCGGCTCGCCCATGGGGCAGCGCTCAAGCACTGCGGCCGGCTTCGTCCGCCGGCTGCGTCTCCGGCGACCAGGGCTCGGCCTCCGGTGCGCTTTGGCGGACCGGGGCAGTGCCGGACCCGACGCCTGCGTCGCTCAGGCCATCAGGCACGGGCGGCTCGTCCGGCCAAGAGTAGAAGAGGATGCCGCGGCCATCCGGCTTGGTCTCGCGCTCCAGACGGAACGGCTCGAAGGAGGGCCCGGTCCCGGTTGCCGCTGCCGATGGATCCGCGCGCTCCGTCACGGGCCGATCACCAGAGCGGCGCCTCCTCACGGTCCGCCCAGGACACGGGAGCCAACGGACCGACGGTGTCCGCCGTGGGTCGTTCGGCGTAGCCGCGCCAGGCGAGGAGCGCACCATTGGGCACCCGCGCCAACCGTTCGCCTTCCCAACGCAGGTCGTACAGGCCGGTGGCGTCGATGTGGTGCTCGAGGCGACGCAGACCGCTGTTCCAGTCCACCTGGTCGATGAGTCCCCACCAGGTGATCCCGATGAGCGGCACCCCTTCGCTGCGCACCTGGCGGACCTCCGACACCAGGCGGTCAAGCCACCAGATCTTGTGAGCGTCATCGCCAGGTGCCCCGGTCTCCGCGAAGAGCAGCGGCCGCCCCAGGCGTCGGAAGTATTGGCGGCAGAGTTCGGCGGGTCCGAGTTGCTGCTCGATGGGCCGCGTCTCGTCGATCAGCTCGCCGCGA
>JALZLU010000293.1 GCA_030858685.1 Chloroflexota bacterium
ATCGGGGAGCCGGTCCATCTAGAGCTTGAATCAAAGCCCCCATGGTCACGTCAAGTGCCTCGCAGATGCGCTCCGACAGGCCCGACCAGAACGGGGGATGAGCAGATACGGAGATCGAGCGGCTGGAGGGTTTGGGAGGTAAGCGTCAGCCCATAGAGGCGTCTTGACGCTGCGCTTTGAAGTTCCAGGGCAGCAGTTCGTCGAGACGGTTGATGGGATGGCCTTGCGCGAAGCGGTTTAGCACGGCCGCGATATAGGCTTCGGGATCGAGGCCGTTCAGCTTCACGGTTTCTGCGATGGTGTAGATGATCGCAGCCCGCTGCCCCCCGGCATCACTGCCCACAAATAAATAGTTTTTTCTCGTAACGGCAATGCCACGCAGCAGTCGCTCCGACAAGTTGTTGTCGATCGACAGCCTGCCGTCCTCAACGTAGCGCGCCAGCGCATCCCATCGATTGAGCGCATACTGCAGCGCCTTGCCGAGCGTCGACTTGCCCGACAGCCGGCGGTGCTGCTGCTGCATCCAGGCATGCAGCGCCTCCAGCAGCGGTTTGCTCTGCGCCTGGCGCACGGCAAGGCGCTGCTCGGGCGGCTGGCCATTGATGGCCGCCTCGATGGCATAGAGCTCACCGATCCGCCGCAAGCTCTCCTCGGTGTCAACGGCGCTGCAAAACCAGGCCAGCGCGGCGGAGTAAAACAAGGCCATTGGCCGCATAGCGGCACCAGACCTGACCGGCCCCCGATCGGGGGCCGGTCAGGTTGACGGCTGGTTCTCTTGGTGGTCAGCCGGGCAGGATCTCGCCGGTATCCGGATCAATGCTATCGCCTGCAGCGGCGGCGGCTGGCGCTGCCTCGGTTGCCAGGCGACGCCGGGCGGTGGACTGGGCCAGGCGGTAGCTCTCGCCGTTCATGGCCAGGATGTGGACGTGGTGGGTCAGGCGGTCGAGCAGGGCGCCGGTGAGACGTTCCGAGCCGAGGACCGACGTCCATTCCTCAAACGGCAAGTTCGAGGTGACGATGGTGGAGCCGTGTTCGTAGCGCTGGCTGAACACCTCGAACAGCAACTCCGCCCCGGTCGGCGACAGCGGCACATAGCCAAGCTCGTCGATGATCAACAGCCTGGCCGCCTGCAACTCCCGCTGCAGCCTGAGCAGGCGCCTTTCATCACGCGCCTCCATCAACTGGTGCACCAGCTGGGCCGCCGTGGTGAACACGACGCTGAACCCCCTCTGGCAGGCGGCCAGGCCGAGGCCCAGGGCGACGTGGCTCTTGCCGGTGCCGCTGTTGCCGAGCGCGATGATGTTCTCGCGCCGCAGGATGTACTCGCAGCGCGCCAGCTCGAGGACCAGCATCTTGTTGAGGCTGGGAATGGCGGTGAACACGAAGCTGTCCAGGCTCTTGATCGCCGGGAACCGGGCCTGGCGGATCCGCCGCTCGACCAGGCGCCGCTCGCGGTCGATCAACTCCAGCTCGAGCAGCCGCAGCAGGTAGCGGGGATGGTCGACGCCGTCGCGGGCGCATTCGCGGGCCACTTTGTCGTACTCGCGCAGCACCGTCGGCAGCCTGAGCTGTTTGAGGTGATGCGCCAGCAGGATCTGCGGCGTTCCCTGGCTGGTGCCATGCGGCAGGGCGTCGGCCGCGGTCATGCCGCCCGCTCCCGCAGCAGGGCGGCGTAATCGGCGGCGCGGGTCATCCGCACCTCGGTGCCTAGGAGATAGGGATAGGCCGTCAGGTCGAGCCTGGCCGGGCGCCGCTCGATCCGCGCCAGGACGATCTGCCGAACCGCATCAAAGCCGATGGCGCCGAGATGGATGGCATCGGCCACCGCGGCAGCCACCACCTCCTTGGCGGCGATCTCCAGCAGGCGCAGGACCTGGATGAACTCGCGCTTGCCGCGGTTGCCCATGCGCGCCTCCAGCAGGTGACGCAGGTGCTGGAACGCCGGCGGCAGGGCCCAGCCCTGCAAGGCCGCCGCCTGATCCAGCGCACCCGGCTTGGTCTCGAGCAGCGCCAGGTAGTGCAAGGGGTCGTAGACGAACTCGCCGCGGCCATAGCAGCGGACATGCCGGGCGATCGGGGTGCCGTCACAGAGGATCACCACCGTATCGACGAAACCCTTCACCAGCACCGCCTGGAACCCATGGGCCGTCGGCACCGAGTAGTCGTTGCCGCGGTAGCGGACCAGGGCGGTGGACGACACCCGGGCACCGACGGTCTCGCAGGGCTCCAGGGAGACACCCGGCAGGCGCTGCAGCGCCGCCAGATCCGCCGCCAGGCGCGCGCCGATCGTCTCGGCATGCCGGCCTGCCCGATCCGACTGCCGCAGGCGGCAACGCTCCGCCAGCAGGGTGTTGAGCGCCTCATGGCTGGCCGCGATCGGGACCGGGGTCAGGAAGTTGGCCCGGGAGAACTTCACCAGCCCCTCCACCTGCCCTTGTCGTTGCCCTTGCCGGGGCGACCGAACCGGTCCTGGAACAGGTAGTGGCTGACCAGGCCGGTGAAGGCCTGGGTCCGTTCGCGCTTGCCGTCGCCGCAGATCCTGGCCACCGCCAGCTTGAGGTTGTCGTAGAGGATCGACCGCGGCACGCCGCCAAAGAAGGCGAAGGCCGAGACATGCCCGTCCAGGAAGGCCTCGGTCGTCTCCCGCGGGTAGACCTTCACGAAGCAGGCGTCCGACTGCGGCAGGTCCAGGCAGAAGAAATGAACCTTCTGGCGAACCCCGCCGATCACCGCCTCCGCCTCGCCGAAATCCACCTGCGCATGGCCCGGTGGATGCGCCAGTGGCACGAAGACCTCCCGGCCACGTACCCGCTGCCGCCGCACATGATCCTTCACCACCGTGTAGCCGCCGCCATAGCCATGCTCGTCGCGCAGCCGCTCGAATATCCGCTTGGCCGTATGCTGCTGCTTGGGCGGCGCTGCCCGGTCCGCCTCCAGGATCGCCGCGATCACTGGCACCAGTGCCCCCAGTTTGGGCTTGTCGGGAGGCCGCGTCCGCACATACCCCGGTGGGGCCGAGTACCGGCACATCTTGGCAATCGTGTCCCGGCTCAGCCCAAAAACCCGGGAAGCCTCCCGCTGGCTATGCCCCTCCAGGAACACGAACCGCCGGACCGCCGCGTAGGTCTCCACCACGAACATCTCCCGGCGCCCCACCCTGATCCCCCAGGGTAAGCCGCCTGCCACTGGCCGGGTTTTACGCCGCCCGCAGCAGCATTACGCCGCCGCTCCAGTGGCCGACTTTCTCTCCGCCGTACACAGGCGCGCGGTGGCGCGGCCGACACCGGCGGAGGCTCCAGTGATCATGATAGTGCGCGTCCCAGGCATTGTGCCCTCACTCCGAAAAGGTTCCTGCTGTAATGCACTGCTGCGACCAGCGCTGCGACGCCCGCCCCGCTCCGGCTTTGGGCAGCCGAACGAGGAGCGCGGGTCAAACCACGACGGCGGGCGCCAGGGTCTAGCTGGCCCTGCCGTTGGCGATGCGCATGCCACGGTCGGCATGGCTTCCTCGCACTGCGGATGGGCCTCCGGCTTCGTAAAGCTCCAGCAGCAGGGCGGCGATC
>JALZLU010000303.1 GCA_030858685.1 Chloroflexota bacterium
GCCCCACCCCCCGCGCCCGACGACTCCCCGCGACCAGCTACGCGCGCCCGCGCCGCCTTCCCCGACCACCCCGATCACCCGGGCTACCCGGATCCGCGCGCGTTCGACTCGCTCGTCGACCTGCTGGATGACGCCGCCGTCCGCTACGCCGGCCGCACCTCGCTTTCGCTGCGCACGGACGCGGGCATCGAGCTCGCCTGGACGCCCGCCGAGCTGCGACACCGCGCTCGTCTGGCGGCGTGGCGTCTGCGCGCGCTGGGTATCCCACCCGGCGAGCGGCTGCTGACCTGGAGCCCCTCCACGCCGCGCCTGCCGGCCGTCTACTGGGGTGCCCAGATGGCGCGGCTCATCGTGGTGCCGCTGGACCTGCGCATGGCGCCGGAGGTGGTGCGACGCATCGTGGCCAAAGCCGAGACGCGCTGGCTCGCCGTGGGCACAGGCTTGGATGCTCCAGACCCTCAAGCCGCCGACCTCCCCGACCTCGAGATCCACACCATCGACGAGTTCACCGCCGACCCCGACGAGACCTTCCCGCCCGACTGGGAAGCCCAGCTCGACGCCTGGCCGCGTCCCACCCGCGACGACGTCTGGGAGGTCATCTACACCTCCGGCTCAACGGGCCATCCCAAGGGCGTGATGCTGACCCACGGGACGGTCCTGTCCACGGTCGAGGCATGCGCACTGCTGCTCCCCCCACGCGAGCACCGCGCCGTGTCCCTGCTGCCCCTCTCGCACCTATTCGAGCAGGCCCCGGTGCTGTTCTACGGATCGGCCATCGGGGCGGACATCCTGTACGTCCGATCGCGCAACCCGCGCGTCATCTTCGAGTCACTCCGCGACCATCACGTGACCACCATGATCGTCACGCCTCAGTTGATGGACCTCTTCTGGAATGCCATCGCGCGGGAGGTCGAACGGCAGGGCAAGAAGCGCGCCTTCGATCGACTCCGGTCAGTGGCCCGCCGCCTGCCCTACCCGCTTCGGAGGATCCTTTTCCGTCGGGTGCATGCCCAGCTGGGAGGCCGGATGCGCCTGTTCGTCGTCGCTGGCGCCTTCCTGCCGCCCGAGACCCAGCAGAACTGGGAGGACCTGGGGGTCGTCGTGGTCCAGGGCTACGGCGCCACCGAATGCGGTCCGGCCGCGGCCACTTCGGAGAGCGAGCACCCGACATCCACGGTCGGTCGCACGGTCCCGCCCGTGCGCATCCGTCTGGCCGAGTCCGATCAGGAGATCCTCGTGGCTGGCCCGACGGTCATGCCCGGGTACTGGCGCGACCCCGAGGCGAGCAACGCCGTGCTGGACGACGGCTGGTACCACACGGGGGACATCGGCCGCTACGACGAGCGCGGCAACCTGGTCCTGTCGGGGCGCAAGAAGAACATCATCGTGCTGCCCAGCGGCCTCAACGTGTACCCCGAGGACATCGAGAACATCCTCCAGGAGGCGGGCATCGGTCAGTCCGTGGTGCTGGAGACCACGCCGGGACGGATCGAGGCGGTCGTCCTGCCCGTGGGCAGCCTGCCCATCGTCTCGACCACTCAAGCCGTGCCGGAGCGACCCACCGACCCCGAGGCGATCGCCCAGCAGAGCGAGGCCATCGCCGCGGCCATCAAAGCGGCCAATGCGCGGCTCTCCGCGCACAGTCGCATCGACGCCTGGCGACTCTGGCCAGAACCTGACTTCCCGCGCACCCACACCCTCAAGATCAAGCGCGACGACATCCGCCAGTGGGTCGCCGCAGACGCTGCCCTGCCCGTCCGCGAGGGCTGAGCCCCCGCCCCGCGCTGGAGACCGCCGGCCGCGCGCTGGGCGACCGGGCGCCGCCTACCCGACGATGGGGATCGGAACGCCAACTGACGAGATGGCGTCGAACGCTGTCCTTGCCAGTTCGCGATCCGCCGCCAGCTCCGACGACCACCACGTGAAGATGAGTGTGCCGCCCAGCTGAGCGAGCGAAAACTGCGCGTCCAGCGGGTAGTTGGTCTGTCCGAAACCGCTCTCCAGGTAGTCGGCGAACTCGGCGCCACGGGCGCTGGCCGTGTTCGCGTCCGGGAACTCATAGATGATCACGTAGCCGCCCTGCGGGTCGCCGATGCCGGCCTGCAGCACGGCACGCGGCGCGGTCGAGATGTCCGGCGGCTCGGCTGGGCGGTAGGGCACGATGGGCGGGTCCAGGCGGATACCCGCATCGGCCAGCGCCCGCCGAACCACAGCCACTCCGCTGGCGATCTGCGTGGAGAACGAGGCCTGAGGCGTGACGCGTGGCGTGGCGGGCTGGCCGCCCTCCTGACCGCTTGATGCCGGTGCGCACCCGGCGACCAGCCCAACGATCGCCAACATCAACGCCGTACCCAGCCGCGTATCGCCCCTGCCACTCACCCGGGCGGCCACCCGAACTTGCGGCCCCCGAGCAGGTGCACATGGAGGTGGTCGACCGACTGGCCAGCGTCGGCGCCAGCGTTGGTCACGAGCCGGAACCCACTTTGGACCAGCCCGCGCTCCTGCGCCAAGCGTG
>JALZLU010000310.1 GCA_030858685.1 Chloroflexota bacterium
ATCAAGCCCACCTCGAGCACGAGGAAGGCGATCATGTACTCCTTCACGCGCGTCTTGATGGGCCCGAAGGAGGCCAGCAGGCTGATCGCCGTCAGCGTCGTGGTGAGCACCACAAGTAGCAGTGACAAGCCGTCCAGGCCGAGCTTGTACTGGATGCCGAAGGCGGGGATCCAGTCGGCCGTCTCGACGTATTGGAAGCCGGGCTGCGCAGCCGTGAAGGCGGCCGCCACGGCCAGCGAGAGCGCGAACGCCACGAGGGCGGTGCCCAGGGCCAGCCAGCGCACCAGGTCGTCACGCTCACGTGGCACCAACGCGATGAGCAGCGCCCCGATGAGCGGCGTGAAGACGATGGCACTCAGGATGGGGAAGCCGCCGAAGTCCATCAGCGCGCCACGAGGTAGCCGATGGCCATCAGCAACAGGCCGCCGGCGATGCCCAGGGCGTAATTCTGCACACGGCCGGTCTGGATCTGGCGCAGGCCGCGACCGCTCGACTGGGTGGCTGCCGCCACGCCGTTAACGGCCCCGTCGATGACGTGCACGTCGAACCACCACAGACCGCGTGCCACCAGACCGCCGATCCGCACGAAGAGCAGATCGTTCAGCTCATCGAAGTACCACGTGTTCCGCGAGATGCGGTACGGCGTGCGCAGCCGGTCGGTGAGCGACCGGACCGCCTGTGGACGGGCCGCCAGCCCGAAGAAGCCGAACAGCCGCCATGCGGCGACCATGCCGATGACGGCCACGGCCACGCTTACGCCGAGCAGGATGCCGTCCAGGCCGAAGAGAGTGTACGGCTCGTGGGGCAGGGCCAGCGTCTCCTCCGCGCCGTGGAAGACGGGATCGAGGATGTCGTGGATAGGCCCGCTCTCTGGCGGGAAGCCCAGCAGCAAGCCGATGAACGCCGAGGGGATGGCCAGCAGGATGAGCGGCCCGGTCATGGAGGGCGGCGACTCGTGGATCCTGGGCTCCACGTGCGGATCCACGTTGCTCGGCCCATAGAAGGTCTTGCCCATGAGCCGGAACATGTAGAAGGCGGTCAGCAGTGAGACGCCCACGCCGATGGCCCAGACCCAGGGGAAGCCGAACTTGAACGACTCGGCCAGCAGCTCGTCCTTGCTCCAGAAGCCGGCCAGCGGCGGGATGCCGGCGATGGCCAGCGCTCCGACCAGCATGGTGATGTGGGTGATCCTGATCTTCCGCCGCAGCCCGCCCATGCGATCCATGTCCTGCTCGTCATGCACGGCATGGATGACCGACCCGGAGCCGAGGAACAGCAGGCCCTTGAAGAAGCCGTGGGTCACCAGGTGGAAGATGGCCGGGATGAAGGCGCCGGTGCCCAGGGCCGCGAACATGTAGCCCAGCTGGCTCAGCGTGGAGTAGGCCAGCACGCGCTTGATGTCCTTCTGGGTAAGCGCGATGGTGGCGGCCATAAGGCAGGTGAAGATGCCCACCGCGGCCACCACTACCAGCGCCTCGGGCGCCTGCGCGAAGAGCGGGTTGGCGCGCGCCACGAGGTAGACGCCCGCGTTGACCATGGTCGCGGCGTGGATGAGGGCACTCACCGGGGTGGGCCCTTCCATGGCGTCCGGCAGCCAGACGTGAAGCGGGAACTGGGCGCTCTTGCCCACCGCGCCGGCGAAGAGCAGCAGGCAGATGCCGATCATCATCCAGCTCTCGATGGCGCCGCTGGCCAGCGCCTCGGGCAGCTCCTGGAAGACCTCCGTGTAGTTGAGCGTGCCCACCGTGGTCCAGATGGCCATGATGCCCAGGCCGAAGCCCAGGTCCCCCACGCGGTTGACGATGAAAGCCTTCTTGGCCGCCAGGGCGGCGCTGCGCCGCCGGTACCAGAAGCCGATGAGGAGGTAGCTCGAGAGTCCCACCAGCTCCCAGGCCGCGAAGAGCAGGAGGAAGTTGTCGGCCAGGACCAGCAGCAACATGCTGAACATGAAGAAGTTGAGATAGGCGAAGAAGCGCCAGCGGCCGGGGTCGTGGGCCATGTAGCCGATGGAGTAGACGTGCACCAGCATGCCTACCGTGGTGACCACGATGAGCATCACCGCGGTCAGCGCGTCCACGCCGAAGTCGATGTCGACCTGGAAGTCGCCGG
>JALZLU010000075.1 GCA_030858685.1 Chloroflexota bacterium
GTCACGGACGGATCAAGGTCCACTGCGAGACCGCTGGTCTGGCTGCCCGGCGAGGCATGGCAGATCAGCACCATGTGCTCACCCAGCATCACACGGCGTTCGAAGGGCAAGCGCCGCAGCCACTCCACCTCATCGTCGGCCAGCTCGTCGTGGGTCCACTCGGCGGCCAGTCGCTGTGCCTCGGGCACCTCGTCCAGCCAGGGGAATGCCGCCGCGTAGTCGGCATCGGCCACGGCCACATCGGTGTTGCCCTGGATGACCATCACGCCGCCGGCCGCTTCCATCTCACGCAGGCGGGCCACCACGGCCGAAGGCTGCGGCCCGTTCATGACCAGGTCGCCGGTGACCGCCACCAGCTGGGGTTTGTGGCGCTTGATGTCTTTGAGCGCCGCGTCGAGCGCTGCGATGTTGCCGTGGATGTCGCCCAGCACCGCGATCCGATCGGGCATCAGGCCAGTGCCCCTTCCGGTGGGATGACGAAGGAGAGCAGCGCCTCGCAGGCGACCTCGCCGTCCACCGTGGCCAGCGCCCGGCCCTTGCCGAAGCGACGGCCGAGCTTCTCCATGGTGACCTCCAGGCTGAGCCGGTCGCCGGGCTGCACGATGCGCTTGAAGCGACAGCCCTCGATGCCCGCAAAGAGTCCGATGCGGTCACCGAAGCCGGGCTGACGAGCCACGTACACGGCCATGGTCTGAGCCAGCGCCTCGACCTGGAGCACGCCGGGCATCACCGGCAGACTCGGGAAGTGGCCCTGGAAGAACCACTCCGAGGCGGTGACACCCTTCTCGCCACGGATGTAGCCGCGCTCCGGGTCATATTCCATGATCCGATCGACCAGCAGGAACGGCCAGCGATGCGGGATGAGATCCTGGATCGCCTTGGAGTTCAGCAGCGGCAAGGTGGCACTGGCGGTCTGGTCGGTCATCGGCTCCTCGTGGTCATCAGGGTCTCGCGGGCTCAGGCTTTCGCGCCGGCGGCTGCCGCCAGGAAGGCTGCGCTACCCACGCGATCAAGCAGGTTGGTCGTGAAGCGGCCCTCCAGGAACGTGGCGTCCTCGATGAGCGCGCGGTGGAAGGGGATGTTCGTCTTGAGCCCGTCGACCGCCAGCTCGTCCAGCGCAACACGCGCCCGGTCGATGGCCGCGGCCCGATCGGGACCCCACACGATGAGCTTGCCAAGCAGCGAATCGTAGTACGGCGGGACCTCATAGCCCGCGTACAGGTGCGTGTCCATCCTGACGCCCGGGCCACCGGGCTGGGTGAAGGCAGTCACCGGTCCGGCCTGCGGACGGAAGTCGTGCTCCACGTCCTCCGCATTGATGCGGAACTCGATGGCATGCCCGCGTAGCGAGACGTCCGCCTGCGTGTAGCCCAGCGGCTCGCCGGCCGCGATGCGGATCTGCTCCACCACGAGGTCGATGCCCGAGAGCATCTCGGTCACGGGATGCTCCACCTGGATGCGGCAGTTGATCTCGATGAAGTAGGCATCGCCCTGGGCGTCGACCAGGAACTCCAGCGTGCCCACGTTCTCGTAGCCCGCTGCGACCACGGCGCGTATCGCGTTCTCGGCCAGAGCGCTGCGCCGCGCTGCATCGAGGGCCGGCGTGGGAGCCTCCTCCACGACCTTTTGATGGCGCCGCTGAACGGAGCAGTCGCGTTCACCGACGTGGACGCCGTTGCCGTAACGGTCGACGATGACCTGGACCTCCACGTGACGGTTATCTTCAAGCCACTTCTCCAGGTAGAGCGAGTCGTCACCGAATGCAGCACGTGCCTCGGAGCGGCAGATGGTCAGCGCCTGCTGCAGCTCCCGTGTCGAGCGGACCAGGCGCATGCCTCGTCCACCGCCGCCCGCCGAAGGCTTGATGAGCACGGGATAGCCGATACGCTCCGCCTCGGCCAGGGCGTGGTCGTCGTCGCGCAGCATGCCGTCCGAGCCGGGGATGGTGGGCAGGCCCTGGCGACCCAGCAACTGGCGCGTGCCGGCCTTGGACGCGAAGCGCTCCAGCACCTCTGGCGGCGGCCCGATGAAGGTCAGGCCGTGGGCCCGCGTCATCTCCGCGAACGTGTCGTCCTCCGACAGGAAGCCGTAGCCGGGGTGCACCGCGTCGCAGCCGGTGACCACCGCCGCGGAGAGTATGGAAGCGACCGAGAGGTAGCTTCGGCGAGCCTCGGCCGGTCCCACGCAGATAGCCTCGTCCGCCATCTGGACCGCGCGGGAGTCGCGATCGGCCTCGCTGTAGGCGACCACGGCGCTGATGCCCATGCGGCGACAGGCGCGCAGGATGCGCAGGGCGATCTCGCCACGGTTAGCGATCAGCACGCGGCTGAACATCAGGCCTGCTCCGGCCGGCTGGGCGAACCATCGACGCGCATGAGATCCTGGCCGTACTCCACGGCCTCCCCGGTCTCCACCACGATCCGGGCCAGGACGCCGTCCGCCGCAGCCACCACGTCGTGGCGGATGCCCAGCACATCGACGTGGCCCAGAACGTCGCCGCCACGGACGTTGTGCCCCACCTCGAGCCCCTCCCCCGGCTGGAAGTAGCCGACGGCCGGCGACGTCACCATCGACCGGTCGGCGTGGATCGTCTCGCCCTCAGAGCGGCGTTCCTTCTCGGCGGAGCGGCCGTCGCGCGGCTCGCGGACCTTGGCCGGGCTGGACACGCCGTCGGCTCGACGGAGTCGGACGCGCCATTCCCCATGCCGGACCTCCAGCTCGCCCAGGCTGCCGGCACCGAAGCGAGCGATGAGGGCGGGCAGGACATCGTCCGCCACGCGCCGCAGCTCGCGCTGAGCGGCCTCACCGTCGAGCGCCACCGGCGGCGCGTCGTCGGGCACTACACATCCTCCCGCAAGGGCGGCTCGTCCTGATCATCTGCCGCATCCGGTCGCAGCGGCCGCAGTTCGGAGCCCAGCATGCCGCGTCCGGATCCCAGCAGCATGCGCAGACGATCGGCCAGGCTTTGACGCTCCTGTCGCGGCGTGACCAATGAGCCGCTGTCGGCGAAGGTGCCCATCCGCCGGAAGCGGTCATAGCGCTCCTGGAGGAGTTCGTCGAGGTCGCGCGGCGCGAGCGCGTCGAGCTGCGCCACGATCTGCGCGCCGAGACGCCGGGCGGTCTCGTCGGGCGCTGCGTGGGCGCCCTCGGCCGGTTCGCCTACCACGACATCGATGACACCCAGCGCCTGCTGCTCGCCGGCCGTCAGGCGCATGGCCACGGCTGCCTGCTGGGCGGCCTCCGGAGTCCGCCACAGGATCGACGCGCAACCTTCCGGGGAGATGACCGAGTAGATGGCGTTCTCCAGCGCGATGACCACGTCGCCCACGGCGATGGCCAGGGCTCCGCCGGAACCGCCCTCACCCGTGATGACACAGACGATGGGCGTGCGCAGACCGGCCATCACGCTGATGGAGCGCGCGATGGCCTCGGCCACGCCGCGCTCCTCCGATGCCGCA
>JALZLU010000337.1 GCA_030858685.1 Chloroflexota bacterium
TGGGCCACCGGCATCCGGGTCAGCGGCGGCCGCGCGGAGGCGATCCGCATCTGGAACAAGGGCGGCGAGCGCTGGATCGAGGCGGGCGTCATCGTGGATGCCTCCGGTGACGCGGATCTGTGCGCGATGGCCGGCGTGCCCTACGACGATGCCCATGCGAGCGGCACGGTGCAGTCACTCTCGACCCTCTTCCGTCTGGCCAACGTGGACGTCTCGCGCGCTGCCGCCGCGCCGAAGGCGGAACTTTGGGCGCGCATGCGCGAGGCGGCCGCCACTGGCGATTACGCTTTGCCGCGCCTGGAGGGGTCGTGGCACCGCACACCGTTCGAGGGAGTCGTGATGGTCCACATGACGCGCATCCCCAACGTGGACGCCACGGACCCAGTGGCGCTCACACAGGCGGAACTGGAAGGCCGGCGGCAGGTCCGCGAGTACCACCGCTTCCTGCGCGACCGCGTGCCCGGCTTCGAGGCGTCCGTGCTGGTGGGCACCAGCCCGTCCATCGGCGTGCGCGAGAGCCGACGGGTCCATGGCGACTACCGCCTGACGCGCGACGACGTCCTGGAGGGCCGGCGGTTCGCCGATGAGATCGCCCTGTGCGGCGCGCCCATCGAGGACCACCATTCGGGCGGCGACACGGAGTGGCGCTACGTTCAGGATCGCGGCGTGTACGGCATCCCGTATCGCAGCTTGCTGCCGATCGGCGTGGAGGGGCTGCTCGTGGCGGGCCGCTGCTTTTCGGCGACCCACGATGCCCACGCCTCGGCACGGTCGATGGCGACGTGCATGGCCATGGGCCAGGCGGCTGGCACGGCCGCAGCAATGACGGTGAGCGGCGGCGTGTCGCCGCGGGCGCTGGACAGTGGTGCGCTGCGCGCCCGGCTGCTACACGATGGCGCGCTGCTCGATCCGGTCGAGCCGGAGTACGCGCGGCAGGAAGTGCCGGCTTGACCGTCGAGGATGGTGCCGGTGGATCGGTCGCCCAGACGTTGCGCGGCGGGCCGGTGGCGGAGGCCATCCGACGTCATCGACTGGTAGTGGTCCTGCGACGCATCCAGCCACTCGACCGGCTGATCGCGTTGGTCGACGAGCTGGCTGACGCCGGCGCGCGAGCGTTCGAGATCACCTTTGATGCTCCCTCTGCTGCCGACGACGTGGCGGCGGTCCGGGAGCACGTGGCCGACCGTGCGGAGGGTGCGTTCCTGGTCGGGGCCGGGACCGTGATCGGACGCGAGAGGCTGGAGGCAGCCCTGCGGTCAGGTGCCGACTTCGGTGTGGCCCCGGTACTCGACGAATGGCTGGTCCGTGAGGCGATGGCAGCCGGGCTCCCGTTCGTGGCGGGTGCCTTCACTCCGACCGAGATCCTCGCTGCCTGGTCCGCGGGCGCGACCTTCGTGAAGCTCTTCCCAGCGTCGGCGGTCGGACCGTCCTTCGTGCGCGAGATGCACGGACCGCTGCCCGAAGTCGGCCTCATCCCAACGGGTGGAGTCGACGGATCGAATGGCGCGGCCTTCCTGGAGGCGGGCGCGGTGGCTGTCGGCATCGGCAGCGCCTTGACCAAGAGCGACGCAGCGACTCGCCGCGCGCTGGTAGCGGCGCTGGCGGCCAGAGAGCCGTGACGGACCGACGCCGCTTCGAGGGGCGCACCTGCCTCGTCACCGGTTCGACCGGCATGGCCGGAGCCACCGCTCACGCCCTGGCCGCGGAGGGCGCGGCGGTGTTCGTCGTCTCACGCACCGCGAAGAACGCGCAGGGACTGGCCATGTCGATCACCGGCGACGGGGGCCGCGCTTCCTGCCATGCCGCGGACCTGACCGATGAGGACGCGGTGGAAGCCGCAGTGGCGGCCTGCGTCGAGACGCTCGGGAGGCTCGATGCCGTATTCAATGTGGCGGGCATCAGCGGGCGGCGCTTCGGTGACGGGCCGCTCCATGAAATGACGCTCGAGGGTTGGGAGACGGTCATCACGGCCAACGCCACCAGCCTCTTCCTGGTCAGCCGCGCGGCCGTGCGGCAGATGCTGGGGCAGGAACGCGATGGGGCCGGGCTGCGGGGCACGATCCTGAACATGTCCAGCGTCCTCGCGCGCCGGCCATCGCCCCGGTTCTTCGCGACGCACGCCTACGCCGCGAGCAAGGGCGCCATCGAGGCGTTCTCCCTGGCGGCGGCGGCCTCCTATGCGCCCAGCGGCATCCGCATCAACGTCATCGCGCCCGCCCTGGTGGCGACGCCCATGAGCCAGCGCGCGCAGGAGGACCCCGCCACCCGCGCCTACCTGGCGGAGAAGCAGCCGCTCACGGCTGGTGTGATCGATGCCGACGACGTGACCGGTACGGCCCTCTACCTCCTCAGCGACGACTCGCGCGCGGTCACCGGCCAGGTCGTGGCGGTGGACGGCGGCTGGAGCCTGAGCGAGCCGCGCGACGTCAGTCGGGGATGACCTGCCACTCCCCGCCGCGCATCACGCGCTGAACGGCGAGATCATCGTCGAGTTCCACGATGTCAGCCCGCTGCCCGACGACCAGCCGCCCACGGTCGGCCGCGCCGATCATGGCCGCCGGGTTGCGCGACGCAGCGGCCACGGCGCGCGGCAGCGGCAGCCCTGATCGCACGAGGTTGCGCACGGCCGAGTCCAGCGCGATGAGCGACCCGGCC
>JALZLU010000339.1 GCA_030858685.1 Chloroflexota bacterium
GCGGCTGGTCGGCTTCGGTCAGGCCTCGCGACAAGTGCGTGACGGCATCGCCGTGTACTGGTCATTCGGGACGGTGCTTCAGGATTACCGTCGGCGAGGCCTGGGGCGGGCCATCCTTCGTGCCAACGAGGCGCGCGACCGGGAAGTGTCGACGCGCTTCGAGGATGTCGGTGGCCGCGCCTTCGCTTCGTGGGTGGACGACAAGGAGGTCGGCGCGAAGGAGCTGCTCGCAGCCGAAGGGTACGAAGCGGCGCGCTACGGGTATGTGATGCGCCGGACCGGTCTCACTGACGTGCCGGACGTCCCGTTGCCCGATGGCCTGGAGTTGCGACCAGTGACGCCTGAAGAGCATCGCACCATCTTCGAGGCTGACGATGAGGCGTTCCGGGATCACTGGGGCCATCGCGACGCGAGCGAGGAGGATTTCGTGGCTCGCTACGCGGAGCCCGAGCTCGACACGAGCCTCTGGCGCGTGGCCTGGGATGGCGAGCAGGTGGCAGGTTCGGTGATGAGCTACATCTGGCGCAGCGAGAACGAGGATCTCGGCATCCGGCGAGGGTGGTTGGAGCACATCGCTGTCCGTCGGCCGTGGCGCCGGCGCGGTCTGGCGCGGGCGCTGATCGCTTCGGCGCTGGTCGGGCTGCGCGATGCCGGAATGGACGAGGCCATGCTCGGCGTCGACACGGAGAACCTCACCGGCGCGCTGGGGCTCTACGAATCGATGGGCTTCGAAGTCTCAGACCGACAGTCGCACTATCGAAAGGCGTGGTCGTAGGGATCGAAAGGCGTGGTCGTACGGCCGTCCAGGCTGGGGCAGGGCGCGAGACGCGGGCGGCGGGGAGTGGCATGCTCGCCGTGAGTCGGATCGGGGCATCAGGTTGTGCGCTGCACAGCCAGGCGAGGCGGCGGATACCGAGTTCAGTCGCCATCGGACCTGGCCGCGTAACAGGAGCGCGAGGTGTCCTGAACGAAGCTGCTCTGCCCGCCTTACAGGAGGCTGCCAACGGCATGGGTGCTCGTGCGGACACCAGCCCATGGGCAACTCCTGACCGAGTACCAGGTTGATCTCGATGACACGATCCAGCGCAAGCTTGGGGGCCAGCGCCCGCTCCGCCCGCGAGACGACGCTCTGGCTGACGCCTGATCGGGACTCGAGTCCGCGCTGGCTCATGGCGGAGCGCATGCGTGCCGCGCGTAGGCCACGCCGAAGTCTTTGAGGCCCGCGATGACGTGAGGGTCGCGCGGTGTCAGGTACGGCATCCGTACAGTCTGCTGACAACGGATGCACTCGGACTTAAGCGACCCTTATCGCCGCCTTCCGCGATCTCGCCGCCTTCCGCGATCTCGCCGCCTTCCGATGACCGTCGCCTTGCGGACCGCTTCTCCCCGGACTCTGATGCCCCGATCCGACTCACCGACAGCATGCGACATCCTTCCGACGCTCCGACCCTCCCAGCCTGAGACTGTCATGCGGCCGGAAGGCGAACTGGCCCTGGGGCAGGCTCGGTCAGTGCAGACGACCAGTACGTTGCCGACGTGCGGCGACGCTGCCCATGCGGCGACGCCGCCGACGGAGGCCACCAGCGACCCAGGAGGCGGTCATGACCGATCGCGTGGGTCAGGGCGAAACCGCCGCCTCAGCGATATCGGCGGCTATCCGCTCGACCTCAGCCACTCCGGACTCGATCGGCCGGCCGGCCGCATCGGCAGTGCCGCCGTCACCCACGCCCCCTTCCCAGGCGGCTGCCTCCATCCGCCCGAACGCCCGATACAGCAAGCGCACCATCCGCTCGACCTCGGTCGGCGCCCGGTCCAGCATCGCCAGCGTCTTCTCGACCTGGATGGTGTGCTCCTGGATGTGCGTCGACCAGCGGCCAACGCGGAAGCCGGCGGACACGGCGAAGCCCATCCAGCGAGCGCGCACGGAGAGGTCAGCCTGGCTGGCGTCGCGCCATAGTTCGCTAGTCAGATCGACAAGCCCGTCGAGCCGAGCACGGACGTCGAGCACCGACCCATCCGAATCCTGCTCGGCTGGCGGAAGCTGAGCCTCCATCTCGTCGGCCACCGCGTCGGGAATGGAGGACGGGTAGTCAGCCTCATTACGGCGGCTCATCCACCAGGCGCTGAACCAGCCGTAGGCTCGCTGCGAGGCGTCCAGCGACTCCTCATCCAGCGACACGAGCAGGCCCTGAAGGTCCCAGCGCGCCTCCGTCGCCGCAGCGATCGGGCCTGCAGCTGGTCCAGGCTGCGCGATGCTGCCCCCTTG
>JALZLU010000351.1 GCA_030858685.1 Chloroflexota bacterium
ACGGTGCTCTCATGGTCCCGCCCACGCTGCCAGCCTGGTTCGCCGTCGGCTGGCTGGGCGTCATCGGGTCGGGCATCGCCTACCTGCTCTTCTTTCGCCTCATCAGCGCCTGGGGTGCCACGCGCACGACGCTGGTCACCTACGTCATGCCGGTGATCGGCATCGCCCTGGGTGTCCTGGTGCTGGGCGAGCGATTGGAGCTGGCCGAGGTGGTGGGCGCCATCCTGGTCATCGGCGGACTCGTCCTGGCCAACTCCTCCTTCGGGCAACGCCGGCTGTACGGCCGAGGCAGCCAGCCGGTCAGATGAGGTCACTCCGAGGCCTGCGCCACAATGTCCAGAGCGCCACGCCACCCAAAGGAGAACGACCTGATGGCTCTCACGCTCGGATACAAGGCCTCGGCGGAGCAGTTCGCGCCGCGACAGCTCCTCGACTTCGGGGTCGAGGCTGAGCGGCAAGGTTTCGACTCGGTGGTCGTCTCCGATCATTTCCAGCCGTGGCGCCACACGGACGGCCATGCGCCATTCAGCTTCGCATGGCTGGCGGCCCTCGGCGAGCGCACCAGCAAGGTGATCCTGGGCACCAGCGTGGTGACCCCAACCTTCCGCTACCACCCGGCCATCGTGGCCCAGGCCATGGCCACCATCAGCAGCCTCAACCCGGGCCGCGTGATGCTCGGCGTGGGCACCGGCGAGTCCATGAACGAGGTGCCCGTCCTCGACATCGAGTGGCCCGAGTCACCCGAACGCTTCGCCCGCCTCAAGGAAGCCATCGAACTCATCGAGCGGCTCTGGCGCGAGGACTTCGTGACGCATCAGGGTCAGTTCTACAAGACACGCGCCGCGACCATATACGACCGACCGGAAGTGCCCGTCAAGCTCTACGTAGCTGCTGCTGGGCCGGCCGCCGCGCGCCTCGCCGGCCGGGTGGCGGATGGCTTCATCTGTACCTCGGGCAAGGACCCTGCGCTCTACAGCGAGACGCTGCTGCCGGCCGTGGCCGAGGGCGCTTCCAAGTCAGGCCGCGACTACGACGGCATCGAGAAGATGATCGAGATGAAGGTCTCCTTCGACACGGACAAGCAGCGCGCCAAGGAGGACACACGCATCTGGGCGGCTTTGGCACTGCCCGGCGAGAAGAAGATGGGCGTAGAGGATCCGCGTGAGATGGAGCGCTTGGCCGACGAGCTGCCGCTCGACCAGGCCGCCAGCCGCTGGATCGTCTCGGACGACCCGGATGAGCATGTCGAGCGCATCCGGCCTTACGTCGAGCTTGGCTTCACGCACCTGGTGTTCCACGCGCCAGGCCCCGACCAGAACCGCTTCCTGCAGCTCTACGGCGAGCAGATCCTGCCGCGCCTGCGCGACCGCTGGGGCTGATCGCCGCGGGAGGCCTCCGTCTCCGAGAGATGTCTCCATCGCGGCCTTCTGAGACGTAGTATCATCTCGCCCATGGCTGATACACAACCGCTCGTGGCGGCACTGGACCAAGCCGGCTACCGGCTCACGGAGCCACGGCGCGCGGTGGCGGACCTCATCGCGCAGCGCGAAGGCCACTTCACGGCGGCAGACCTGATCGATGAGGCGCGCGACCGCCGCCTTGGCATCGGACGCGCGACCATCTTTCGCGCGCTGGACCTGTTCGCCGATCTCAACGTGCTCGAACGACTGGATCTGCCGACTGGTGAGCACGCATACGTACCTTGCGAGCCCGCACACCATCACCACGTCGTCTGTTCTCGCTGCGGACGGACCGCCGGGGCCGACGATCACGAACTGCAGGCCATGGTGGACAAGGTCGCCGGTCACACCGGATACCGCATCGACAGCCACCGCCTCGAGCTCTACGGGCTCTGCCCGCCCTGCCAGGCCACGACCCCGACCTGATCGCGGCCGACCCCCATCGCACCGGAGGATCCCCATATGAGCAACGCACGACCAGCGGTGAGACTGTATCTCAATACGTCACGCTGGCGGCCTGCTGCCGCTGCTCTCGCGCTGAGCCTCGTGGCTGCCGGGTGCGGGGCTGGGCCGGCGCCATCCGGAGGGGAGACGGAGACGCAAGGCACGACGCGAGTCGTGGCGACCACGACGGTCCTGGCCGATCTGGTGGCTCAGGTCGGTGGCGACCTGGTGACCGTCACGCCGCTGGTGCCGCTCGGCGGCGAGGTGCACACTTTCGACCCATCGACCTCCGACGCCGTGAGCATCTCCCAGGCGGATCTGGTGGTGATGAACGGACTGGGGCTTGACGAGTGGCTGCGCGACCTTGCGCAGAACGCCGGCACGGCCGAAGTGCCCATCGTGGAACTGGCCGAGGACCTGGACGGCGTGGAGTACCTGCAGCCGGCGGAGCACGCCGAGGACGAGCACGAGGACGGCGAGGACGAAGGTGAAGACGATGGGGGCCATGCCGCGGAGACAGCGAATCCGCACTTGTGGTTGAACGTAGCCTACACCCAGCAGTACGTGCGGAAGCTGGCCGAGACCCTCAAGCAGGTCGACCCCGACAACGCGGCGGGCTACGATGCCAACGCTGCCGCCTACCTTCAGCGGCTCGTCGACCTGGAGACATGGGTGAGGGATCGGATGACGACCGTGCCCGACGAGAATCGACGCGTGGTGTCGTTCCACGAGGCGTTTCCCTACTTCGCCGCGGCCTATGGCCTGGAGATCGTGGGCACCATCATCGATGCACCCGGCCAGGACCCCAGCGCGGGCCAGATTGCGGCGCTCATCGAGGGCATCCGTGGTGAGGGCGTCTCAGCCATCTTCGCGGAGTCGCAGTTTCCCTCCAGCCTGACCCAGACGATCGCCGATGAGACGGGCGTCGCCGTGGTCACGGACCTCTACAACGATTCCCTCGGAGCGCCTCCCGTCGACAGCTACGTGGGCCTCATCAAGTGGAACGTGGAACGGATCGTCGCGGCACTCCAGTGAGCAGCGCAAAACCCATCGCCGCCTCTCAGGAGCCGGAGGCCGCCCTCCGGGCAGCAAGGGCGATCCGACTCTCCGGCGTAATGGCCGGGTACGGGGAGCGCGTCGCGCTCGACACCGTCGACCTGGAGACATGGGTGAGGGATCGGATGACGACCGTGCCCGACGAGAATCGACGCGTGGTGTCGTTCCACGAGGCGTTTCCCTACTTCGCCGCGGCCTATGGCCTGGAGAT
>JALZLU010000377.1 GCA_030858685.1 Chloroflexota bacterium
TGGCGGCCATACGCTTCGATGGCGTCACGCTCCCCTCCCCGTGCCCTGCCGCCACGGCATCACGCATCGCCCGGGCACCGCCGGCGGCCCTCTCTGCCGCGCGCAGCACCGTCGTGGAAGCGTCCTCATCCAGGACCCGCAGGCGCACGTCCTGGATCTCATCGCGCAGCGCGGCGGCCCGCTCGAATTCCAGGTTCTTTGCCGCGGCGCGCATCTCAGCTTCCATCTGGGCGACCAGTTTGCCGATCTGCTCCTTGGACATGTCGCTCAGCTCGCGCCGGCCATCGCCGGTGTAGGCGCCGCTCGCCTCAGCTACGGCTCGCAGCCGGTCGTTGATATCGCGGATGCCCTTGATGATGGTCTGCGGCACGATGCCATGTTCCCGGTTGTGCGCCTCCTGAACGGCACGCCGCCGGTTGGTCTCCTCGATGGCCACGTGCATCGACTCGGTCACGTTGTCGGCATACATGACCACTTCCCCGCCGGTGTTGCGAGCGGCTCTGCCGATGACCTGGATGAGTGACCAGGCGCTGCGCAGGAAGCCCTCCTTGTCCGCGTCCAGGATGGCCACCAGGGTGACCTCGGGCAGGTCGATGCCCTCGCGCAGTAGGTTGATGCCGACCAGCACGTCGAAGACGCCCAGGCGCAGGTCGCGCAGGATCTGCACGCGCTCCAGCGTGTCGACCTCGGAGTGCAGGTAGGAGACCTTGATGCCCATCTCGTGCAGGTAGTCAGCCAGGTCCTCGGCCATCTTCTTGGTGAGCGTCGTGACCAGCGAGCGCTCGCCGCGCTCCACGCGCTCGCGGATACGCTCGATGAGGTCGTCGATCTGGCCCTCGGTGGGACGTACGTCGATGTGCGGATCGACGATGCCCGTGGGACGGATGAGCTGTTGCACCACCTGCTCGGAGTTGCGCAGCTCATAGGGACCGGGCGTGGCGCTCATGTAGACGACCTGGTCAAGGTGTGCCTCGAACTCCTCGAAGGTCAGCGGTCGGTTGTCCAGCGCCGACGGCAGCCGGAAGCCGAAGTCGACCAAGATCTCCTTGCGCGTACGGTCGTTCTTGTACATGCCGACGGTCTGCGGGATGGTCATGTGGCTCTCGTCCACCACCAGCAGCCAGTCGGGCGGGAAGTAGTCCAGCAGCGTCCAGGGCCGGGAACCGGCCTCGCGGCGCGAGAGGTGGCGCGAGTAGTTCTCGATGCCCGAGCAGAAGCCCAGCTCGCGCATCATCTCGACATCGAAGGTGGTCCGCTGCCGAAGACGCTCTGCCTCCAGGATCATGCCCCGCTCCTCGAGCTGCTTGACGCGCAGCTCCGCCTCCGCCTCGATGTCGACCAGCGCCTCCTTGAGCTTGTCGGCCGGCGTGACGTAATGCGAGGCGGGATAGACGTTGAGCTCCTTGCTCTCGGCCAGCAGCTCGCCCGTCAGCGGATCCAGCTCGGTGATGCGCTCCACCTCGTCGCCGAAGAACTCCACACGGACGATGAAGTCGTCGTAGGCCGGCTGGAGTTCCAGCGTGTCGCCGCGTACGCGGAACCGGGCGCGCGATAGCTGTTGGTCGTTGCGTTGGTACTGAAGATCCACCAGTTGGCGCAGCACGCCATCACGCCGATAGCGCCCACCGGTGCGCAGGCGCACCACCGTGGCGCCGTAGTCGACCGGCGCGCCGAGGCCGTAGATGCACGAGACGCTGGCCACGATGATCACGTCCTTGCGCTCGAAGAGAGCGCGCGTCGCGGCGTGTCGCAGCTTATCGATCTCGTCGTTGCGCGACGAGTCCTTCTCGATGTACGTGTCCGAGCGGGGCAGGTATGCCTCGGGCTGGTAGTAGTCGAAATAGGAGACGAAGTACTCCACGGCGTTGTCCGGAAAGAAGTCGCGCAGTTCCGAGTAGAGCTGCGCCGCCAGCGTCTTGTTGTGGGCCATCACGAGTGTCGGCCGGCCATGCTGCTCGATGGCCTGGGCGATGGTGAAGGTCTTGCCGGTGCCCGTCGCGCCCAGCAGGGTCTGGTGCTTGAGCTCCTTGCCAAGGCCCTTGACGAGCTTGGCGATGGCCTGGGGCTGATCGCCGGTCGGCTCGAACTCGGCGACCAGCTTGAAGTCGGGCATGGGTCCGATGCTACTACCGGGACCCCGGTCCGGTGCACTGCGGGGCGGCCGCTTGCGGGGAGGGGTCGTGGCGGGTCGTGGCGGGTCGTGCCGACCACCCGAGGGTACTACCGGGCAGAGACGAACGCGCCATTGCTCGCGCCCCCAGGCGGCCGTGATGCTCACACGAGTCACCGTTCGGTCCGCCCGTACTTCACTGCGTCAGGAGCCTGCCAGAGATGGAGATCGAGTTCAACAACAACTCAAGACGCCGAAAGGTGTTCGTGACGCTGGGGCTGGTGCTCAGCATCATGGCCGGCGGCGCGGCGTTCTTCCTGGCCAGCCAGGGTTCTACCAAAGCCGTGGAAGTTCCCACGAAGACGGTCCTCGTGGCCACGCAGCAGATTCCCGCGCGGACGATCCTGGCCGCGGACATGCTGGTCGAGCGCGCCGTTCCTGACGACCCCACCATCGCCCAGGCCATGAGTGACCCGGCCATGCTGGTCGGACGACTGACAGGTGTGACCATCTACGCCAACCAGGCCATCACGCCCAACCTGCTGGCCACCAGCACCGTCGGCGCCGAGTTCAGCATCCTCTCGCCCACCGAGACGATCACGCCCGACTCGCCGCTCTGGCGTGCCGTGGCCGTCTTCGTGCCCAAGGACCGGGCAGTCGGCGGCAACGTCGAGATCGGCCAGCGTGTGGACCTCTTCCTGACGGCACAGATCGACGTCCTGGTGGAGGACACCGACGGCAAGCTCGTGGTCGAGCCCGATCCCATCTCGGGCTACATGCCGGGCAAATCAACGAAGGTCGCCTTCGAGGACATCGAGATCCTGTCCAAGGACGACGACCTGGATCTCTACGTGGTCAAGGTCGACCTGCACCAGGCGGAGGAGATCAGCCACCTGCTGGCCATCGCCGACGACACACTCAAGTTCAGCATCGCCCTGCGACCTGACGGCGACAACCGCCTGGTGGACCGGAGCGACTACGGCGAGACCAACGAGCGCATCATCACGCAGTACAACCTGCCCGTGCCCATGATCATCGACCTCGGTGCCTACCCGCAGCCGGGTTCGGCGCCGGAGCCCTTCGTGCCCGGCCAGGCACCGGCAACGCCCGCGCCCACTGCCGAGCCGGCAGCATCGCCTGACCCAGCGGCATCGCCTGAGCCGGAGGCATCAGCCGAGCCGGCTCCCTGAGGCACCGCTCGCTCCCAAGCAGGACCGACGCTGGCTACTGGCGCCCCTCCCCCAACAGGAGGGGCGCCAGTGCGTCCGCCAGGGCGTCCTCCACCCGATGACGGGTCTGGTCGAGCTCGCCGGAGGTGTCGATGCGACGCGTGGCGTGCGGCGCCAGGCGTTCGAGCAGATCAGCGCCCTGCGCTGCGATGCGGCGCGCTGCCTCGTCCGGCGCCATGCCCCGCCGGGCCAGTCGCAAGCGCTGTTCGGAGTCGCTGCACTCGACCAGCCACACCTCGTCGCAGCGCTCCGCGAGGCCGCCCTCGACGAGCTTGATGGCTTCGACGACCACCATCAGCGCCCCCGCCTCCGTCGCCGCCTCGAGGCTCGCATCGACGCGCTGCCGGACCTCCGGATGCACGATCCGTTCCAGGTCCCCGAGCGCAGCCGCATCGTCGAACACGACGCGCGCCAGTGCTGCTCGGTCCAACGACCCGTCCGTGGCGAACATCGCATCGCCGAAGCGCGCTCTGATAGCCGGCAGTGTCGGCTCACCCGGCGCCGTGGCCGCCCGAGCCACGGCGTCGGCATCGATGATGGTGGCGCCAAGCTCGCCGAGCACGGCCCCCACGGTGGACTTCCCGCAGCCGATCGGTCCGGTGAGGCCGATCAGGAATGGGCGCGCACTCACCGCGGCGCTCGCTCCTCGAGCGCCAGCCAGGCCTCCTCCGCTTGCGCCAACGCCGCATCGACGTCAGCGAGCTCGGATGTGATCTGTCGCAGTTCCACGTAGTTCGTGGCGGCGGCATCCTGCGACAGGGACAGCTCCAATTGGCCCTTGCGCAGACCGAGGCGCGTGAGATCGGACTCAACCGCGGAAAGCTGTCGGCGATAGGCGTCCTTGGAGAGCGGCGCGGCGCGCGGCGGCTTGCTGGTCCGTGCCGGCTTGGTGGCCGTGGTGGGAGCCTCGGACATCACGGCGGTGGCGCCCTTCGCCTCGGTCTTGCCGTTCGCCTTGCCATTCGCCTTGCCGTTCGCCTTGCCGTTCGCCGCGGACGCGGCACGCCCGTCGAGTCGACGTGCCTGCACATCGAGCTCGCGGTCCACCGTCCAGCCTTCCGCCACCGCGCCGCGCCACTCGCGATACGTGCCGTCGAAGGCAGCCGCTCGGCCAGTCTTGCCGTCACTGCCGGGCTCCACCACCCAGAGGCTGCGGCAGACGCTCTCCAGCAGGCGGCGATCGTGGGAGACGATGAGCAGCGTCGCTTCCGATCCGCGCAGGAAGCTTTCCAGGGCCTCGCGCGCGGGGATGTCCAGGTGATTCGTCGGCTCGTCGAGGAGGAGCAGGTTGGCCGCGGTGACGCCCAGGAGCGCCAGCTCCAGGCGTGAGCGCTCGCCGCCGGAGAGTTCCGAGACCGGCTTGAATACGTCCTCGCCGCGAAAGAGGAAACGCGCCAGGTACGAGCGGGCGGGCCCCATGTCCACACGAGCAGCCCCGAGCATCGCGTCAAGCACGGTCGCGCCCGGGAACGCCTGACGGCGGATCTGCGCGAGATAGGCGGGCTGCACGTTGGCACCCAGGCGAGGGAAGCCGTCCAGCGGGCCGAGCTCACCGGCGATGGTCCGCAGCAGCGTGGTCTTGCCGGCGCCGTTGGGTCCCACGATGCCGATGCGGTCGCCGCGGCTGGCGGCCAGGCGTCCCACCCCCACGACGGGCACCGGCTCCGGCCGGTCCGCAGCCGGTCCGAAGCCTGCCACGACACCCTCCAGCGACACGACCATGTCCCCGGAGCGGGCCGGTCCGCCGCCCAGCAATCCCGTGGTGGGCATCGCCAGACGCGGCGACTTCTTCGGTGCCTCCACCCGTTCCAGCTG